>JBMYXJ010000069.1:0-9535 GCA_049608285.1 Mycobacterium sp.
CCGAAATTCCTTGCGAACCAACGATCAATCCGCGTGTGGGAAAGTCCGGACCCTTGACGCGCTCACAGACGGCAGTCAGGGTGGCTTCCTCGTCGGCTCCATGATTTTCCAGGCACCAATAGACCGCCTCGGCAAGCTCACCGAGGTTGTGCGGCGGGATGTTGGTAGCCATACCGACGGCGATACCGCCGGAACCATTGGCCAGCAGGTTGGGGAACCGGCTCGGCAGGACCGTGGGTTCCTGGACCCGACCATCATAGTTGGGGATGAAATCGACTGTCTCCTCGTCGATTTCGCGCAACATCTCCATCGCCAGCGGAGTAAGGCGTGCCTCGGTATACCTCATCGCGGCCGGGGGATCGTTACCCGGCGAGCCGAAGTTCCCCTGTCCGTCGACCAGTGGGTAGCGCAAAGACCACGGCTGCGCCATTCGGACCAGGGTGTCGTAGATCGACGAATCACCGTGCGGGTGATAGTTTCCCATCGTTTCGGCAACTGAGCGAGCCGACTTCGCGTGGCCACGGTCGGGCCGGAAACCCGAATCGAACATCGCGTAAAGCACCCGCCGGTGCACGGGCTTGAGTCCGTCGCGCACCTCCGGCAGTGCGCGGCCCACAATCACACTCATGGCGTAGTCGATGTAGCTGCGCTGCATCTCCTGCTGGATGTCGACAGGTTCGATGCGGTCGCCGGCTTCGTCGCCGGGCGGCAGCGTGATGTCAGTCATGGACTTCCTTCTCCTCAATCCCTGTCCGCGCCCCAAACGAACGTGAAGTTGTCATCACGGTCGATGTTGGGCGTGCGGGCAACTTCACGCTCGGCACGTCAAACATCCAGGAAGCGGACGTCTTTGGCGTTTCGCGTGATGAAACTTCGGCGGGCGCTGACGTCTTCGCCCATCAGAACGGAAAACAGCTCGTCGGCGGCGGCCGCGTCATCAAGCGTGATCTGACGCAGCACTCGAACCGTGGGGTCCATCGTGGTCTCCCACAACTCCTTGGCATCCATCTCGCCTAAGCCTTTGTAGCGCTGGATACCATCTTCGGCGTTGATCTTCTTTCCCGCTGTCCGCCCGGTTTCTAGCAGACCATCGCGCTCGCGGTCGGAGTAGGCGAACTCCGGTTCGGCGCGCTGCCACTTCAGCTTGTACAGCGGGGGCTGCGCAAGGAAAACGTGTCCATTCTCTATGAGTGGCTTCATGAATCGGAATAACAGCGTCAGCAGCAGCGTCGAGATGTGCTGTCCGTCGACGTCGGCATCGGCCATCAACACGATCTTGTGGTAGCGCAGCTTCGCAAGGTCAAACTCGTCGTGAATGCCGGTGCCCAGAGCAGTGATGATGGCTTGCACTTCAGTGTTCTTGAGAACACGGTCGATACGTGCCTTCTCGACATTGATGATCTTTCCGCGCAACGGAAGAATCGCCTGAAACATCGAGTCCCGGCCACTCTTGGCCGAGCCGCCCGCCGAATCACCCTCCACCACATACAGTTCCGATTTACTCGGGTCAGTCGACCGGCAGTCCGCAAGCTTACCCGGCAGTCCTCCGAGGTCAGTCGCACTCTTGCGGCGCACCAGCTCACGTGCCTTGCGCGCAGCCAGACGGGCCTGTGCTGATGAAACTGCCTTGTTGACAACCGTCTTGGCCTCAGCCGGGTTAGCCTCGAACCAGTGCGAAAGCTGCTCGTTACAGATCTTCTGCACGAACGACTTCACCTCGGTGTTGCCGAGTTTGGTTTTCGTCTGGCCCTCGAACTGCGGGTCACCTACCTTGACCGAGATCACCGCCGCCAGTCCCTCACGAATGTCGTCACCGGTGAGGTTGGGATCTTTATCCTTGAGGAGCTTCTTCTCCTTGGCGTACTTGTTCACGACAGAGGTGAGGGCGGTGCGGAAACCCTCTTCGTGGGTGCCGCCCTCGTGAGTATTGATGGTGTTCGCGAACGTATGCACGGATTCGGAATAACCGGCGTTCCACTGCATAGCTATTTCGACCTCGTGACCGGGTCCTTTTCCATCGAAGGCGATGATGCTCTGCTGGATAGCGGTTTTGGTGCGGTTGATGTGCTTGACGTAGTCGACCAGTCCGCCGGGATAGTGGAAAGTGCGATGCTTGACCTTGTGCGGACCCGCCTCTTCGGCAGCTTTCTCGTCGGCAGACTTCGGTGCCTCGGCAGTGTCGCTCATTACATCGTCGACGACTTGTTCGTCGGTGACCCGCTGGTCGCTGAGGTCGATGGTCAGCCCCTTGTTAAGGAAGGCCATCTCCTGAAGCCGACGCGCGACCGTCTCGAAGTCGTACTCGGTGGTCTCGAAAATTTCCGGGTCCGCCCAGAATGTGATGGTCGTGCCGGTCTTCTTGGTCGGACCGCCCTTCTTGAGAGTGCCGGGAACGGAACGATCATAATGTTGGAGCCATTCGTGACCGTCGCGCAGGACGGTGGCCTCGAGTCGGGTGGACAGCGCATTCACCACCGAGACACCGACGCCGTGCAGACCACCACTGACGTTGTATCCACTGTCCTCTCCACCGAATTTGCCCCCGGCATGCAGTTGTGTCATGACAACGTCGATCGTGGGGGGGCCACTGGAGTGTTTCTCGACGGGGATACCGCGGCCATCGTCGGTGACCCGGACGCCGCCGTCGTCGAGGATTGCGACGTCGACTCTGCTCGCGTAGCCAGCCATGGCTTCGTCGATTGCGTTGTCGACGACCTCCCAAACCAAGTGGTGCAGGCCGCGCTCACCCGTGGAACCGATATACATGCCCGGACGCTTACGAACAGCTTCCAAACCCTCCAGAATGGTGATGGCCGACGCACCATACGTTTTTGAAGCACTCTTCTTCTGGGCAGCCACGTTGGACGCGTCTCCTTGGGGTTCGCATGCAAGGAGCGGCGGCCCCTCGCGGATCTCTCGCTGAGTCTACCGCCAGGCACCGTCAGCACTGATCTAGAGGCGGCGTTTCCGCGCACCTATTCACGTCCCCTGCGGAATATCTCGAATATCGATGCGTCCCGACGCTTGAGAGTTGCGGATCCATCCCTGTTGGCGCTCTCAGCCCGTGGTATTGAGCGGCCCTATCCGTAGGTATCCCGCGGCCCGCGGCCCGGGACCCGGTAGGCCCCCTTTCGCCACGTCGGACCTGTTGGACCGACGATCTTCATTGAAGTCACCACCCCGTCCCCGACGGCAGCAGCGATCTTGGCGATAAGTTCGGCCTGCATCATGCGCAGCTGGGTCGCCCACGCGGTGGACTCCGCAGAAACGGTGAGCACCCCGTCGTGGAGCCCCGTCGGGGTCGCGTGGGCGGCGATCTGATCTCCGACTACCGCGCACCATCGCCCGAACACCGTACCCTCGGCGACTCGGCCCGACCATCCGCGGCTGCGGGCCACGTCACTGGTGGCAGCCCCGAGGGGCTGGGGATCTCGGGCGTCAGCGTTTGGGCCCGACCAGCGTCGCCTGCTGTTGCCGGCCACTCGTCGCGCCCCTGGGGAGTTGCGTCCGCGCCCAATGTCCTTACCCTTGCCACGGGCGGCGCCCCTCGCTTCCTCAAGGGTCCGTCGAACTAGGTCCATGCCCTTCCGCCTGGCGAGGTCGCCCGAAGGTTCGGATGGGGGAGTGCCGTCTTTGCCCGCGCTGCCTGTCATGACTGCACCGCCGAGATGCGCCCCCGGTCACCATCGTTCATCGTGATGTCGATCCGCCGCACCTCCCAGTCCTTCGGGATGTCGTCATGTACCGCGGCAGTCACCAGGACCTGTTCGGCCGAAGCCGCAACGTCTGCCAACGCGGCTCGACGGGCCGTGTCCAGCTCGGCGAAGACGTCGTCGAGCAAGAGCACGGGGTCCCCGCCTTCTGCACGCAATAATTCGTAGGCGGCCAACCGTAGCGCCAAGGCCATCGACCATGATTCTCCGTGGCTGGCAAATCCTTTCGCCACATGGTCGCCAAGGCGTAGCTCCAGATCATCGCGATGCGGTCCGACTAGACAGACGCCGCGTTCCAGCTCTGCGTCCCGACGACGCTGGAGTGCATCCAATAACGCGGCCTCGAACACCTCGGGCTGGCCGACCCCTGCCGCGGCTTCGCTTTCGACCATCTCCACGCCACTGCGGTAGCGGATCGCCGCCGGGCGCGATCCCGGAGCTAGAAGTTGGTAGGCCTTCTCTACTTCCGGAGCGAGCTCGGTGACAAGCTCTACCCGCGCTGCGATCAACTGCGCGCCGTGGGCGGCCAGGTATCCGTCCCAGACCTCCAGAGTCTCCAGCGCATCGTTATCGCCCCGATAGCGGGCGCCGGCGGCATTCTTGAGAAACGCGGTCCGCTGCCGCACCACTTTGTCGTAATCCGCACGCACGCCGGCGATTCGTGGCCGTCGAGTGGTGGCGAGTTCGTCGAGGTAACGCCGCCGTTCGTTCGGGTCACCACGCACCAGAGAGAGATCCTCGGGAGCGAACAGCACCGCCCTTAGAGCGCCGATAATCTCGCGGGCGGATCTCACCGGGGACCGATTCAGCCGCGCTTTGTTCGCGCGGCCCGAGGTGATGTCGAGATCGACAGCGAGTTCACGCCCGTCGTTGGTGACGATGGTCGAGACCACCGCACGATCGGCGCCAGCGCGGATCAACGGCGCATCGGACGCGACTCGATGGGAGCCAAGTGTCGAGGAGTACCACAGTGCCTCAACAAGATTGGTCTTACCAAACCCGTTGGGTCCGACGAAGACCGTGCGGCCGGGTTCAAGCTCGAGCTCGAGGCGCTCCCATGACCGGAAGTCGGTCAGGGCAAGGTGGCGTACGTACACCGATATACCCCGGTCACCCTGACTCACTCACACGCTTGACCGCGTGACCGCCGAATTGGTTACGCAGCGCGGCTACCGCCTTCATTGTCGGCGAGTCATCCTGGCGGGAAAGGAACCGGGCGAATAACGCCGCGGCGATGCTGGGAACAGGGACGCGCAGCCGGATCGCTTCTTCGACCGTCCACCGCCCCTCGCCGGAATCCTCGGTATACCCACTGATTTCATCCAGTGCCGGATCTTCTTTGAGGGCTTTGGCCAGTAGTTGCTGTAGCCAAGATCGCACTACCGTGCCATTGGTCCAGGCCTGATAAACCGCCTGGGGATCCTTCACCAAATTCTCCGCGGCCAACATTTCGTAACCTTCGGCGTATGCAGTCATCAGAGCGTATTCGACACCGTTGTGGACCATTTTCGCGAAATGCCCGGCTCCGACCGGCCCTACGTGGACAAATCCATCCTCGACAGGTCCCGCTGGCCGTAAGGAGTCGAAAATCGGCATCGCCCGTGCGATATCAAGGTCGCTTCCGCCCACCATCAGTCCATAGCCTTCGGTGAGACCCCAGACACCGCCGGAGACCCCGGCGTCGACGAAACTAATTCCCCTTTCCTGGAGCGCCTTTGCGTGCGGAGCGTCCTCGGTATAGCGGGAGTTGCCACCGTCTAT
The DNA here is from genome assembly GCA_049608285.1 of Mycobacterium sp. GTDB lineage: Bacteria > Actinomycetota > Actinomycetes > Mycobacteriales > Mycobacteriaceae > Mycobacterium. The sequence continues at coordinate 5,475 of JBMYXJ010000069.1, forward strand.
CACCAAATCGCCCGGGCTGAGCGCCACTGCCAGGGCCGAGATGGTTTGTTCGGTGACCGTGCCAGAGGGAACCATCACCCATACCACCCGGGGTGCGGCCAACGCCGCGGCAAGTTCTGCCAGCGATCCAACGTCAGAGACTTCGGGCCGCGGGTCATATCCAACGACGTCATGCCCATCTTCACGCAAACGGGCACGCATGTTGAAGCCCATTTTTCCCAGGCCGACCAGACCCAACTGCATGAAGCATCCCCTCTTCAATCGGTGGCGCGGGTCATCCCGGTAGGCGCACCGGCATCAACAAATAGACGTAATCCGTTTCGGCCGCCGGGAAAGGTCCGGTTCCGCTTGTTGCTCCCTGTTCCTCGCCGGCTGGCCGCAACACTGCTGGCCTGCTGGGTGTGGTGAAACCGAATGTCACCCGGTCGGCGTGCAGCGAGCCGAGACCATCGGTGAGATAGGTGGGATTGAAGGCGATCGTCAATGGATCCCCGGAAAAGTCCACTGGAAGGTCTTCCTCGGCCCGGCCTACGTCATCAGCCCCGGCGGACAACCTCAACAGGTCATCGGCGAACTCCATACGGACCTGCGCCCCCCTGTCGGCTACCAGCGCTACCCGCTTGATCGCCTCGGTCAGCTCAGCCACACCGATCGTTGCCACAGCTGTATGTTCGGCGGGAAGCAGCTGGCGGAACTTCGGGAACTCCGCGTCCAATAGTCGGGTCGTGCCGCTTTTACCTCTGCTACGGATTCCGAGCAAACCCTCCGTCCCGACCGCGGACCCCGCCCCCAGCGAGAGGTGCACTTCTTCGCCATCAGTACCGGCCTTGGCGGCCTCCGCCAGCGTCTTAGCCGGTACCAAGACTGCAGCTTCCACACCGGTGGAGGTCGTCGACCAGATCAGCTCTCGTACGGCCAGTCGAAACCGGTCGGTGGCTGCCAGAACCACCTTCTCCCCGGAAATCTCGACTCGGATACCAGTAAGCATGGGCAGGGTGTCATCGCGACCAGCGGCCACAGCCACCTGTCCGATGGCCTCGGCAAAGAGATCTGAGGACACCACCCCGGTCTCGTCCGGCAGGGTGGGCAGTGTCGGGTAATCTTCGACGGCCATCGTCGGCAGCGAAAAGCGGGCGTTACCGCAGGTCAACGAGACTCGGGTGCCTTCCATGCTGACATCGACAGGCTTGGCCGGCAGCGACCGGACGATGTCGGATAGTAGTCGCCCAGACACCAAAACGCTTCCCGGACTGGCGATTTCGGCCGGTATCCTAACTTCAGCGGAGACTTCGTAGTCAAACCCCGAGACGGTCAGCCCCTCATCGGATCCTGTCAGCAGCACACCGGCCAGCACGGGCACCGCTGGCCGAGACGGAAGATTGCGCGCAACCCATGCGACCGCTTCGGCGAAGTCCTCGCGGGTCAGCCGAAACTTCAAATCCGTCAGACCTGCTGTCGCCACGTTCATAGCGTCCCTTCGATGCACACCCCAACAAAAGCAAAATCAGCGGTTCCCCGTGTCGCACACAGCGGCGCCTAGAGGCGCTACAACGACCGAAACGGCTGTCGATGAACCACCGTAGAGCTTTCAGGCCCAACTTGAAAGCTAATCGGCTGGGCTGACATCTGCGCGGGAATCGCGTGTCCGCGCAGGACATCAGAGGTTTCCCCAAGGAGCTTCTTTTAAAGATGATCGATAAAGATTTAAGAGCAACAGTAATAGGTCCTGTGGAGATTGTGGATGGCTGAGCTTCTGCGCTGAATAACGGGCCACGAGGGCTGTTGGCACATTGTGGATATCGTGGGGCAACGGTCCAAGTCCCTGGGGATTGCGGGGAGGCTGGGGGAGGAAGCCGACGGCGCGACGGGGATACACGCAGCTTGTGCACATGTCGGTACACAGGCGTGAGATGTAACGAGTGGGACGGTTGGGACTAAAGTTTTTCGGCGATGTCCCCTCTGAGTTGGGGAGTAAAGCGCGGAACTTCAGCGCTTGGCGCGTTGACGGATGCGAGTGGTGAGTTCTTTGACGTGATCGAAGATCTCGTGGCGCTCGGCCATCTCTGCGCGAATCTTCTTTTCGGCATACATGACGGTCGTGTGGTCGCGGCCGAATGTCTGGCCGATCTTGGGCAATGAGAGATCGGTGAGTTCGCGACACAGATACATCGCGATCTGACGCGACTGTGCCAGGGCGCGGGTCTTGCCGGGGCCGCGGAGCTCTTCGATACTGGTCTCGAAATACTCTGCGGTGGCTGCCATGATCGCGGCGGCGCTGATCTGCATCGTGGAGGCGTCTGAGATCAAGTCACGCAGCACCACTTCGGCGAGGGCCTTGTCGATGGAGGTCTTGTTCAGAGAGGCAAAAGCGGTAACGCGGATGAGCGCGCCCTCGAGTTCGCGGATGTTGCGTTCGATGCGGCTGGCAATCAACTCGAGCACGTCGTCGGGAACGTCCAGGTGATCCATCTGAGCCTTCTTGCGCAGAATTGCGATCCGTGTTTCCAGTTCCGGTGGTTGGACGTCGGTGATCAGACCCCACTCGAACCTGGTCCGCAACCGGTCTTCGAGAGTGGCCAGCTGTTTGGGTGGCCGATCGGAGGAGATCACGATCTGTTTGTTCGCATTGTGCAGCGTGTTGAAGGTGTGGAAGAACTCCTCCTGGATGCCGTCTTTGCCTTCGATGAACTGAATGTCGTCGACGAGCAGTACGTCGATATCTCGGTAGGTGCGCTTGAACGATGCACGCCTGTCATCGCGGAGGGAGTTGATGAAGTCGTTGGTGAATTCCTCGGTAGAGACGTACTTGACGCGCATGCCCGGGAATAGCCGTTGAGCGTAATTGCCGGCGGCGTGCAGCAGGTGGGTCTTGCCCAGCCCGGATTCACCCCAAATGAACAGTGGGTTGTATGCGCGTGCGGGGGCTTCGGCGATGGCAAGGGAAGCCGCGTGGGCGAATCGATTGGAAGAACCGATGACGAAGGTGTCGAAGGTGTAGCGGCGATTCAAGTTGATGGAGACTCTGTCGTCGGTTCCCGAATCGTTGGCTTGGCGGGAGAAGTAAGTCGGCCAGCTCTCCTCGGCGCTCGCGCGAGCAGCTTCGTCTTCGTCTTCGTCTTCGGTGTCGGGGGAAGCGGAAGCTTCGCGAAAATCGTGATGGGGTTCGTCGGCTTCGGCAGGGTCGGGATCATCGATACGGACGCCCAACTCAACGCGCTGGCCGAGTTGCTTGCTCAGTGCGGTAATGATCGGTTCGCGCAGGTGCCGCTCGATCTCGTTCTGGACGAACGCGGTAGGTACCGACAACAGTGCAAAACCCTCGGTGATGACCAACGGCCGCACCATTTTGAGCCAGGCACGCTGTTGGGGAGTCAAGGATTCATCGCCGGCGTCGCCGTTCAGCTCCGCAACGACCGCGTTCCAAATAGCGACAAACGGGGGATCAGGGTCCGCAGTCAACGAGCCACACCCCCTAGCGGCCGGCCCAGGATCGGCCAATCGAGCGACGATGAACAGTCCACAAAGTTATCCACAAGCTGTGGAATAAGTGCGTTCGCCGCCGCCGCGTTGTCTACCGGCGTGGATGTCGTTAGCCGGAGCTCGTCACGGTGTTGTTGCATTCCGTGGGCCCGCGGCGCAGTGGGTATCCGCGCTCGGTTGTCTCGCGCCGTCCCGACGTGGAATCGGCATTGGCAGAAGCTAACAGTTTTCTTCCCGAGTGCCAACAGTTCGGCAACATTGGCACGATCCGAATTTTGGGGCGCCCAGTAAGTGCCTGTTGAGGGCGACGGCTGTGATTGGTGTGCTAGCAGCCAGGGGAGAGGACCGCCGAAGGTCGGGGTACGCAGGTTTGACCCAGGGAATCCTCGTCAGTACCCTCGAACAGTCGCCCGCACGTGGCGATACGGCTGCGATCCGGCTCTGCCGGGGGCCGCGCCGGTTAGTAACGCAAGACCGACGAGCTTACCCAACGGCCGACTGTGGCCCGCTTGCCATCAATTTCTATGCAAGTGGGACCGGGGGCCAGACATGACGAGGAGTGACAGCCGTGGCCAAGGGCA
>JBMYXJ010000070.1:0-9528 GCA_049608285.1 Mycobacterium sp.
AGGAACAGCCAGGCCGCAGCGGAGCCGGATCCGGCGACGCACATCATTCTGCCGAGCAAGATCTGACGAGCCGGGTTCCCGGTGTCAGCCCATTTGCCGCTGGTAGGGCTCAAGATCAGCTGTGGCGCAAACTGTAGGACACCGACCAGACCAACCATCACTGCCGAGCGGGTCGCTTCGTACATGACGATCGCGGCGACAATGCCGTGAGTCCACACCGCGACGACGGCGAACATCTTGCCCCAGAAGAGGGCACCGAAGACCGGGTCGACTATCAGCCCGAACGCACCGCGCGACTGACGCTGGGTGCCGGTCTCGGCGGTCACTCGTCAGCCGCGCGTTCGAAGCGTTCAGTCAGTCGGGACAGCAGGTTGGCCAGGGTTTCAACATCGGCCTCAGGCCAGTCGGCGATTGTCTCAGCGACCAGATCTCGTCGTCGATCCGTGACGGTGGATAGTGCCTTGCGGCCGACATCGGTCAAGACCAGGGCGCACCGCCGCTGATCATCTCGCGCGGAGGTCTTGGTCAACAGTCCGGCCGCGACCACGGTCGCTACGGTGCGGCTCGCGGTCGAGTGTTCAACTGCCATGAACTCGGCGACATCGCGGACGGATGCCCCACCGCTGGTGCGCTGGCACTCCTCGACGGCGCGCAGTACCCGCAGTGCTGAAACAGTCGTCACAGGACCGGTTGTGTCGAGGAGGCGGCGACGCCATGTCGGCCGTTGTCGCGCGAGGTGAATGCGTGTCAGCAGCTCATCGAGCTGCTCGTATCGCGACTCCGCCATTAAATATGTATAGCACATACATATATACGTTTGGGGATTCCCCGTGGACGTTGGTTTGTGTCAGTGGGCCTTCCACTCTGGTCTGCGCTTCTGGGCCCAGGCCTGAAGGCCTTCCTTGACGTCGGTAGTAGCTCCGGCCACCTTGCGCATCACCTCACCGAAGCGAACCGACTCGATCCATCCCATATACGCGGTCCGCCACGCCACCTCCTTGGTGGCTCGCTGTGCGAGCGGTGCTGCCTCGGTGAGGGTTTCGGCCCAAGCGCGCGCCGCGCCGGCAAGTTCCTCTGGCTCAACCAGTTTCCACACCAACCCCACCTCCAAGGCCCTCTCTGCGCTCATCGGTTTTCCCGTCAGGAGCAACTCCATCGCGTTCGCCCAGCGAATCCGTTGAGGTAGTCGGATCGCCCCAACGATAGTGGGTACGCCGATAGACACTTCGGGGAAGGAGAACGTCGCTTCGGTAGTCGCGATCACGAAGTCGCAGAACAGAACTCCAGTCAGCCCGTAGCCGATACACGGACCGTGCACCGCGGCAATCGTCGGCTTGAACAGCTCCATCCCGCTCTCGAACGAGTTTATCGTCGGCTTCTCCCAGAACGTGCCCCCGAACTTACCGACTGCGTTCTCGCCGTCCTTGAGGTCGACGCCGGAGCAGAAGACACTGCCGTTAGCCGTCAGGATCCCGACCCACGCGTCCTCGTCGTCCCGGAATTGGTTCCATGCGTCGTTCAGGTCTACGCGCAGATCCCCATTGATGGCGTTGCGGGCCTCCGGACGGTTCAGGGTGATGGTAGCGATGTGGTTGTCCTGCTCATACGTGACGAGACTCATTGCTGCACCTTAATCAGCGACTGCAAGTGCTGGCGGGTTTTCTTGCCCGAGCCACAGGCCGTCAAGTTCTTCACCCTGGCGGCGAAAACGAGGGTGATCATGCTGGAATCACCGAATGACGATCGCCTATGACGGCACCCTGCGTGAACGAGTCCAGGAGAATCTGGCCAGACACCAGCGGCGCGAAGTGACCGATCCGAAGAAGCGGCACGCGGCCGTCGCGGTGGTGTTGGTCGACTCCGAGCTCGGCGAGGACAGGGTTGATCCGGCGCCCGTGGCTGACTGGATCGCCGGGCGCCCCCTGTCTGAAACGCTCGACGGGCGCATGGTCGACGTTTCCGGTGGCGCCGCGTTCCTGTTGTGCCGCAGGACATCGGGCCTCTCATCGCATGCCGCCCAGTGGGCATTACCGGGCGGACGCCTCGACCCCGGCGAGACCGTGGTCAATGCCGCACTACGTGAACTGCACGAGGAGGTCGGCCTCCGATTGCCCGATAGGTCGGTCTTGGGCCTGCTCGACGACTATCCGACGCGGTCTGGCTACATCATCACGCCGGTGGTGATCTGGGGCGGTGGACGTCTCGAACCACGACCCGCACCCGACGAAGTCCTGGCGGTCTACCGGGTAGGGATACATCATCTGATGCGCGAAGATTCGCCGCGGTTCATCACCATTCCGGAGAGTCCCCGCCCAGTCGTGCAGATCCCCCTGGGCAACGACCTCATCTACGCGCCGACCGGTGCGGTGCTGCTACAGCTTCGATGGCTGGGTCTGGAAGGCCGCCATGACCGGGTTGACGGGCTGGAACAACCGGTGTTCGCCTGGAAATAGCACGACCTGGCGGGATGTCGCGCCGCGAATCATCAAGGAATACAGCCAGAGTCAGCTGTTTTGAGCCGGAGTGGGGTTCAGGGCCGTACGTCCCGTACTTCGGAACAGCACGCGCTCTGCGATCGCCACCGCGTGGTCGGCGAACCGCTCGTAGAACCTGCCCAGCAGCACCAAGTCGACGGCAGCGGGAATGCCATGGCTCCACTCCGGCGACATCACTGTGCTGAACAGCCGACGGTGCATATCGTTCATCGCCTCATCGTCGTCGTGGATCCGGCTTGCCCGCACCGGATCTCCATCCACGATGACCGATGCTGCGTCATCGGCTAAATCGGCGGCGAGTCTGCCCATTTCCGAGAACTGGCGGAAGACGATCTTGTCCGGAATGGCCGATTTCGGGTGCCGGCGCCGGACGATGCGTGCGACATGCCCGGCGAGTCCGCCCATGCGCTCGGCGTCGGAGCAGATGTGGATGGCCGCCACGACTGCACGCAGATCGCTGGCCACAGGAGCTTGGCGAGCCAACAGGGAAAGCGCCGCACTGTCTACCTCGCGCCGCAATCGGGTCAGGCCCTCCAACTCGGTGAGCATCTGCTCAGCAGCGTCGAGGTCTACGTTGAGCAGCGCGAGCGTGGCGCGCTGTATAGCTTGGCCCGCCATTTCACACATCCGGGCAAGGTCTTTATTGAGTGCGTCGAGTTGCAAATGGAATTCGGTACGCACCGTGCTCTCCTTTTCACGTGGCGAGCACCCGTGGACATTCGTCGTGTGTACGCCCATTTCGGTGCATGTCCGATCGGGCGCTCTTACCGAACCTAACCACCGGGACCGACCCTAGCCACCAGGATACGGGAGGCGATGATGTCGCCTCTCCCTGGAGAACAAGAAGTGTTGCGATGAACTTGGGGTAATGCTTGACTGGCGCCGTTCGGTCGCGGGCAGGTGACAAGAGGAGTCCCCATGACAGGTCGTCGAAGTGTTCACGGCATCGTCGTCGCAGTGCTGGGTGCTTGGGCGACGCTGATCGGCGCCGCTGTGCCGCCAGCCGCGGCGCAGCCATGTCCCGATGTCGAGGTCGTGTTCGCACGCGGGACCAGTGAACCCCCCGGGGTGGGGGGAGTGGGCCAGGCGTTCGTTGACGCGGTGCGCGCGCAGGCCGGCCCCCGCACGGTAGGCGTCTATGCGGTGGGTTATCCGGCCAGCGACGATTTCTTTAACCGAGCAGGGTTCGCATCGACGGTGGTACACGGGATACGTGACGAGATGAACCACGTACAGGCCATGGCGGCCAACTGCCCAGACACCAAACTGATTCTGGGGGGTTATTCCCAGGGCGCGGTGGTGTCTGGCTTCACGACCGCAGCTGCGGTGCCCGCCGGGGTGGACGCCGCAGCGCTGCCGGAACCGATGCAGCCCGACGTCGCAGAGCACGTAGCAGCCGTCGTCCTCTTCGCGACTCCCTCGGCGGAGTTCCTGCGCCAGTTCGGTGCGCCGGCGGTCACCATCGGTCCGCTCTATGCTCCCAAGACGCTAGAGATCTGCGACCCTGGCGACTCGATTTGCTCGGGCGCACCGGGAGGCGGATTCAACCTCGCGCACGGGCTGTACACGTTCAACGGAAGTGTCAACGAAGGCGCAGCTTTCGCCGTTGAGCGCCTGTAACATGGCACTTAGTTAGTGCCCTAACCATTAGCGTACGATTAAAGTATGTCTGCACAGGCCGGCCTCGAGGTCGACCCGCTTGAGCTGGAAAGGCAGGTGTGCTTCGCGCTGGCGACCACCAACCGGGCAGTCCTGGCCGTCTATCGACCACTGTTGGAGCCGCTCGGGTTGACCCACCCCCAATACCTGGTGATGCTTGCCCTCTGGGACCAGCGCAAGTCGTCTCCCGAGCACAGCCCTCCCTTTTCGGTTAAACAGATTGCGGCCACGCTGCAACTGGACTCGGCCACGTTGTCACCAATGCTGAAACGCCTCGAAACTCTGGGATTGATCACCCGGACCCGAAGCGCAGCCGACGAGCGCTCGACCCACGTCCAGCTGACCGAAGCCGGAGCCGCGCTGCGGGAACGAGCACTGACGGTCCCCGCCGCCGTTGTGGCCCGACTCGGCGTCGGCCTCGCCGAACTCGAGGAGCTTCACCGGGTGCTGAATTCCATCAACTCTGCTGCGATCGCGGCGGGGAACTCCACCGCTGATGCCGACCCTCGACAGGGGAACCATGATGGCCACTGACCGACCGTCGTTCCTGCAATACCTCGGTTACTCGTACGGGCGCCGCCTGCGGCCTTCAATGCGCCGGTGGGTTGCCGAAGATCTCGCCGGGCAAGGAGCTGTGCGCCGGCACATGATCCGGATGGCGATACCGCCCCTGTTGGTTCTGGGACCGCTCTGGCTGCTGCCCGCGTCGCTGTACGTGCACCTGGAGATGACGCTGCCGATCTACCTGTGGAGCCTGCTGATGGCCCTGGCACTCAATAAGGTGTGGCGGCGGCACCGACTGGCGCAGCATGGGCTCGATCCGAATCTGGTCGACGTGATCAATCGCAAGAAGAGGGCACACATCGAGGAGGACTACATTCGGCGATTCGGTCCTCGACCGAAATCTGCTGAGTGGCAATCGAACACCAACCCGTTTCACTGAGGGCCGACTTCCTGCGGCCGCCCTCTGGCCCGTAGGCGGGTTGCTAGCCGCTAGCCGCTAGCCGCTAGCCCGGCGGGCGACTTGCTGCTTGATCTTCTCGGGCAGGGCATCTGCTGCTGCCAAGGTGGGCATCAAGTCCGGCTCCAGCATGAGAGCTCGAAACACCGTGCCGATCGTCACCGAGTGGTCCGGACGTTCGATTACCTCGATTCGATCACCCGCGCCCAGCGTCCCGGGCGCAACCACCCGAAAATACGCTCCGGGGCGTGCCTCGGCGGTGAACGCCTTGATCCACCCGGGGACCCCGATCCACGTCGAGAAAGTCTTGCAGGGAATCCGAGGACTCGTGGCTTCAAGTATCAGCCCATCGGAACCAATCGACCACCGCTCACCGACGAGACAATTGTTGACGTCCACACCGGATGTGGTGATGTTCTCGCCGAACACGCCATTGGCGAGTTCGCGGTCCAGATGAGATTGCCAGGCGTTCAGATCCTCGCGGGCGTAGGCGTACACCGCCTGGTCGTCGCCGCCGTGGTGTCGCGGATCGCAGATTGAGTCCCCGATAACCCCACTGCCCAAGCCGCCCTGCCTGGGGCCCGGCGCGCGGACCGCCAATGGTTCCTCACTGGGGCGTTTGGCGATGCCGGTTCTCAGCTCGCCCAGAGCAATGGGCACCAGAGCAGCGTTCACCGTCAGCACCGAGGACATACAGAAGCTTAACCTTTCTGCGTGGGCTGACCGGGCCCGCAGAAGCTCAGATACTTAGCCTTCGGTAGCGCTGCAATCGGCGAACACCGTGAGCCGGTGCCGTGCCGGGGACGGGGGTAAGCGCGGAGCTGAGCCGACTCGCGACAGCATCGACGTCCAGCCCCATCCCGATCGCGACCAGGCAGGTGCCAGAGACATGTGCGGGGGCGAGGCCGACGTGGATAGACGGGCCGACAACGTTGACAACGTAGATACGTGTGGTGGCGCGATAGCGCACGGCCACGGTGCCTTTCATGCGGTACACCCCGGCCGGGGGCTGCTCGAGGAGGTCGATGACCGCGCCGGGATCCACGCAGCCCTCGCCGACTGCAGTCACCGAGTCCGCGTGGACATGATCGCGTTCGTGAGCATGCGGGGTACCGGGATCGGTGTCGATGAACAACTCGCGCAACGTCAACTGGCCGGACTCTTCGCCGCCGGTGGACACGTCGTAGAGCAGATCGGGGTCGATCCGGCCCGCCGTTGCTCCCACAACCTGTGCGTGGGGGTTGCGTTCTCGCACTCTGCTCTCGATGCGCCGCAATGTCGCAGCCCGCTGGCCTTCGGCGACCTGATCGAGCTTGTTGACCACTACCAAGGTGGCCGCGCCGTAGCGTGCCGGCGGGGTGGGGTCTCGATCGAGGACGTCGAAATGAGTGGCCCCGTCGAGCACATCGACGAGCCCGCCCGGGCGCACACCGTCAACCCCGCTGAAGCGGATGAGGCGGGAGATTGCGACCGGGTCGGCCAGGCCACTGGCCTCGACGATGATCGCGTCCAGCCGAAGTTTGGGATCAGCCAGGCGAGCCAGCGCGATATCGAGTCCGCCTTCGTCGGGCAGGCAGCAGATGCACCCTCCGGCGATGGAGGCAGGCTCGTCGACCTGCCCGCTCACCAGCGCGGCATCGATGTTCAGTTCGCCAAAATCGTTGACGACTACGCCGATCCGTGCCCCCGGGCTGCGGAGCACGTGGTTGAGCAGCGTCGTCTTGCCCGCGCCGAGGTAGCCGGTCAATGCGATGACGGGAACAGCTGGCACACTCACTCCTTCCGTGAGCCGCAGGTTACCCGCAGCGGTGGTGGCATCCTGGGCTGATGGGACTGCTCTTCCGCCTGGCCGAGGTGCTGCTCCTGCTCGTACCGCTGGCGGGTGTGGGCTACGCGGCGTTCAGGGTGATCACGTCGGCGCGTGGCCGTCAAGCCAGTGAACTGCCGCCCTCAGCTGAGCTGCGCACGGGCGGTGACGCCGCACCCTGGCGAGCAATCACTCGGACGATCGAAGAGCATGACCGGACCGACACCCGCTGGCTGGATTACGAGCTGGACATCGCCAAGCTGCTCGACTACCCGGTGATGACCGATATGCGCGATCCGGTCACCGAGCGGTTCCACCGCGCCAAGTTGCGGGCGGACTTCCTACGCCCGGCCGATGCGGCAGACCTGGTCGACGACCGCGAGGCCACCCGCGAGTACCTGGACGCCGTCCAGGAATACGTCACCGCCTTCGATGTCGCCGAAGCCGAAGCGATCAGACGACGGCGCACCGGCTTCTCCGGCCACGAGCAGGAGCGGCTGGCCCGAGGACAACGCCTGCTGCGGGTTTCGGCCGACATTGCGGCGACACCGCAGGAGCGTGAGCGGGCATACCGGTTGGCGCGCCGCGAGCTCGACGGGCTGATCGTGCTGCCGGAACGGACCCGCGCCGCCCTCGAGCGGGGTATCTCCGGGGAGCTCGGAACCTAGTCCAGCGCAGCGTCGGCGACGTCTAGGGCGCGGTCCAGGATCGCCAATCCCTCGCCTACCAGCTCGTCGGTGACGATGCAGGGAGGTACGACGTGGATGCGATTGTAGTTGGCGAAGGGCAGCAACCCGTTCTTCTTACACTCTGCAACCACGGTGTTCATGGCCGCACTTGAGCTTCCGTAGGGCGCCAGGGGCTCGCGGGTCGCCTGATCGGCGACCAATTCGACCGCCCAAAACACGCCAGCACCGCGTACCTCGCCGACACACCGATGCCGCGCGGCCAGCTCCCGCAACGCCGGCCCCAGCACTTCGCTGCCGATCCGAGCGGCATTCTCAACCATGCCTTCCTCGGCCATGGCGTTGATCGTGGCCACGGCTGCGGCGGTAGCCAGCGGATGGCCGGAGTAGGTCAGCCCGCCTGGGTAGGCACGGTGGGCGAAGGTCTCGGCAATTGAGGGACTGATCGCCACACCGCCCAACGGCACATACCCGGAGTTCACACCCTTTGCGAAGGTCAGCAGATCCGGTGTTACCTCGAAGTGGTCTATGGCGAACCACTTTCCGGTGCGGCCGAAGCCTGACATCACCTCGTCGGCGATATAGATGATCCCGTACTCGTCACACAGTGCCCGCACCCCGGCGAGGTAGCCCGGAGGCGGGACCATGATTCCGGCGGTCCCCGGTATCGACTCGAGGATGATCGCCGCGATGGTCGACGGGCCTTCCATGCGGATAACGTCGTGCAGATGGGCCAGCGCCCGCTCGCTCTCTTCGTCAGTGGTGGCGGCATGGAATCTCGACCGGTACAGGAACGGGCCGAAGAAGTGAACGACTCCGGCGTTGCCGTGGTCGTTGGGCCAGCGCCGTGGATCACCGGTGAGGTTGATCGCGGTCTCGGTGCCGCCGTGGTAGGAGCGGTAGCGAGACAGCACCTTGTGACGGCCGGTGTGTAGCCGAGCCATCCGCACTGCGTGCTCGACGGCCTCGGCACCACCGTTGGTGAAAAAGACCTTGTTGAGCTCGCCCGGAGTGCGCTCGGCGATAAGCCGGGCGGCTTCCGAGCGCGCGTCGTTGGCGTGCTGCGGCGCCACCGTGCACAACTTTGCGGCCTGTTCGGCGATGGCACCAACCACTTTCGGATGCTGGTGACCAATGTTGGTATTGACCATCATCGAGGAGAAGTCGAGTAGCCGGTTTCCCTCGCCGTCCCAAACGTGGCAACCCTCGGAGGCGACAATCGGCATTGGTGAGATGTCAGCCTGCGCCGACCACGAATGAAACACGTGCGCGCGGTCGAGTTCGTAGGCGCGAGCGGCTTGCGTGCGGGCCGCCTCCATGCTCAGGCCGTTGGGCAATTGGGCGGTGTCATTCAGCACAGTCATGACCGTAACGACCTTCCGGTGTGAGGGGAAACCCCAACGAGTTTGCCGAACCCGGGATGCCAGCCCGATAGCACTACAAATATGGCTGCCGTCAGCGCAGCGAGGCCTTCTCCAGTTCAGCCAGCGCCTCACCGGTGTACACCGCAAGCCGCTGTAGGTGAGGAAGGGCATCACGGCAACCGACGAAGCCGAAGTTCATCGTCTGGGCGTAGCTCTGCAGGGTGATATTCAGCGCCATGCCGTGCATCGGAATCGACACCGGGTAGGTCGCCTCCAGTCGGGAACCGTTCAGGAACAGCGGTTCCCGCGGACCCGGGACGTTGGATACGCACAAGTTGAAGGTGTACGGCCACGGTGGCTGTACGCCAGTCAATGCTCCGGCGATCTGTCCGCTCGCCGGAGCCAGCAGTGCCGCGCTGTAGGCGAGGATGGCCGCTGGCGACATCGTCGCAAGCTGCGCCTTCGATGCGTGGGTGGCCGCACTGATCGACTTGAGTCGCTCGACCGGATCCTCGATGTCGGTGCCCATCGGGGCCAGGATGGCTCCGACCGCATT
>JBMYXJ010000071.1:0-9493 GCA_049608285.1 Mycobacterium sp.
GCAACTCTGATCAACCAGGCCACGAGGCGGGACCAGGTGATTGTGGTGACCCACTCGGAGACGCCGCGTGCGCACCTGGGCGCTGCGCGGGATCCTCAGCGCCGTTTGGGATTGGGCCGCAGCGCCCGAGTGAACAGGAGGTTGACCTGCTTCATCACCATGCTGTACGGCAACCACATTGTGCGCTTGAACAGATAAAGCGCACGAATGTCGGACGAGGTGTAGATCAGGTACCGGTTCCGCACGACGCCGTGGAGTATCTTCTCGGCGGCCAACTCCGGTGACACCGCGTGGCTGGCGAACCGGTTCGTCCACTTGCGCACATTCGGATCCTCGCGGTCCACACCGGCAATCTGAACGCTATCGACCAGTGGCGTTCTCACAGCACCCGGAACCGCCACCGACACACCTATGCTGTGCCGGGCGAGGTCAAAGCGCAGCACCTCGGACAGACCCCGCAACCCATACTTGCTTGCGCTGTATGCCGCGTGCCAAGGTAACGCCACAATCCCGGCAGCGGAAGAGACATTGACCAGGTGCCCGCCGCGGCGAGCTTCGACCATCGGCGGCAAGAAAGCTTCGATGACGTGAATCGGACCCATCAAATTGATATCGACCATGGATTTCCAGTGCTCATGGGCGAGCTGGTCCACGGTGCCCCACGCCGACACTCCGGCGATGTTGAACACCACGTCCATCGCCGGGTGGGCGGCGTGGATATCGGCGGCGAACGCGGCCACGGCGTCATAGTCGGAGACGTCCAGGGCTCGATGCGCGGCGACCACGCCACCGAGCGCGTGCGCGTCGGCAACGGTCACCTCTAGTCCCGCGGCGTCGCGATCGGTCAGATATAGCTCGGCCCCGTCGGCGGCCAGTTTCAGCGCCGTCGCACGTCCAATGCCGCTGGCGGCGCCGGTGAGAAAACACCGCTTGCCAGCAAAACCCCCGTCGAACCCAGTCTGCTGCGCCATGACGGCGACACTACCGGCGCGCCTTTCGGGCGCCACAGACCTCAACCCGCGGGCCCACCCGCCCGTTTCCTGAGTGGTCCTGACTACTCGTCGCTGTCGCCGCCACCCCAGAGGGCGCTGAGCCACAGTCGCTCGACGACTTCCACGGCACCGGCGGCCCCCTGATTGCGGCCGACGAATGCACTGTCGTGAGCAAGCGTCATGGACGTCATGGCGGTCAACGTGCGCACCAGCCCGACGAGGTCGTTGGACACCGGACGCGCCCCCGTGTCGTCTTTGACTAGCCCGACGATCTTGTCGACCACCGTGTCCTGAAAGTCATCCATGATCTCGCGGATCTGGGCGTCGGTGTTTCGCGCCAGGTTGCAAGCGCTCATGATCGGGTCATGCATGGAGAACACGATCGCGGCATAGCCGACCATGCGTTTGGCGAAGTCCGATGGCGACTCCCCCGGCTCTCGCGGCGCGAAATCGTGGGTGAGCTCGTCGAGTTCGGCCATGGCATCAGCCACGATCACCGCTAGCACTGCGTACTTGGAGTCGAAGTAGAAATAGAAGCCGGATCGGGCTACGCCGGCACGCTCGCTGATGGTGCTGACAGAAAGATCGGCGAACGATCGTTCCTCCAGTAGCTCACGGACCGCGGTGACGATTGCATCGCGTTGCCGGTCACCGCGGCTGCGGCGTTCCTGCGGAGGACTTGATGGTACGGCGGTCATGCCAGTAGACCTTTGCATCGCGACTCGCTGCAATCAAAACTTGACATGCGTCAAGTTCGCCTATCAGGATGAGTCTACGGGTGGCATTCACCACAGCATGGCTTTTCAGGAGCGTTCGATGGCGACGATCAACACCAAGGACTATCTGGTTGACCAGGCGAAACGGCGCCTGAAGCCGACACCGGTGACAGTCCCCGGCATGGGCCTCCTCGAGAAGCGGCTGCTCGAGCACGAATGGAAGAAGGTCGTCCTGGCGCAGCCCCCGGCGGGCAGCGGCCTCAAAGCCGTGACGGGCGACAACGGACTGCCCGTCTTCGCGCACATGATCGAGTTATTCCGCGGCGGTCCCGATTTCGTCCTGCATCAGTACCGCAAGCACGGACCGATCCACTATTCGGGCTCTCCGGTGCTCAACGCTGTGATAGCGCTGGGTCCCGATGCGACCCAGGCAGTGTTGTCGAACCGAAACAAGGACTTCTCACAGAAGGCATGGGATCCCGTGATCGGACCGTTCTTCGAGGGCGGTTTGATGTTGCGCGACTTCGATGACCATATGTACCACCGCCGGATCATGCAGGAGGCGTTCACCCGCAGCCGATTAACCGGATACGTCGAGCACATCGATACGGTGGCTTCGGCAGTGATCGCCCATGACTGGGTGGCCGACGATCCTCGATTTCTGTTCCACCCGGCGGTCAAAGAACTAACCCTCGACATCGCCTCGGTCGTATTCATGGGCCACGAGGCCGGGACTGACAAGCAGCTGGTCACTACTGTCAACGAGGCGTTCACCACCACTACGCGGGCGGGGAACGCGATCGTGCGCAAGCCCGTGCCCCCGCTGACCTGGTGGCGCGGCATTCGCGCCCGCAAGACGCTCGAAGACTATTTCAACGCGCGCATCGCCGAAAAGCGGCGCTCGGAGAGCACAGACATGTTCAGCGTGTTGTGTCATTCCCAGGATGAAGACGGCCAGAGCTTCACTGACTCCGACGTGGTCAGCCACATGATTTTCTTGATGATGGCCGCCCACGACACGTCGACGTCAACGCTGACGACAATGGCCTACCAGCTGGCGGCCAACCAGCAGTGGCAAGACAAATGCCGCGAGGAATCCGAGCGGATCGGCGACAGCCCACTCGACATCGAAGCGTTAGAGAAGCTCGAGACCTACGATTTGGTGATCAACGAAGCCCTGCGGATGCAGACCCCGCTGCCGTTCAACTTCCGCCAGACGATCCGCGACACCGAGCTGATGGGCTTTTACATCCCGGCCGACACCCCAATCATGACCTGGCCGTCGATCAATCATCGATTGCCCGAGTTATGGACCGATCCCGAGAAATTCGATCCGGCGCGGTTCGACGAACCCCGCAATGAGCACAAGAATCACCGCTACGCGTTCGCCCCTTTTGGCGGCGGTGCCCACAAGTGCATCGGCATGGTGTTCGGACAGTTGGAGATCAAGACCGTGATGCATCGACTGCTGCGCAAGTATCGACTGGAGCTCGTCCATCCGGGCTACCAGCCGCACTACGACCACGGTGGCATGTCGGTTCCGGTCGACGGCATGCCCATCGTCTTGCGACCACTTCACTAGGTCTTGCGACCACTTCACTAAAGCCCATCGCCGAATTGGTAGGTCGTCGAACGTTCACGGTAGCCATCGCCGGTATGCGATTCGGGCACCGGTCATGGCAGCAGAGTTAGATCTGTCCCGCGACCTCGCAGATGACATCTTTCGGTAAGGATTTGAGGTTCATCGCGGCGGTAGTTTGGTCAACATGAGCACGCTGGGCGTCAGAGCGATGGGCGGTATCGCGGCAGCTGCGGTCTCGGTAGGCGTGGCCCAACTAGTCGCCGCCGCATTCGGACCAGGGGCCGACGTCCGCACCGCGGTCGGATCCTCGGTGATCGACTTGACTCCCGGTCCGGTCAAAGAGTGGGCCATTCAGACGTTCGGCACCTCCGACAAGCTGGTGCTCAGCGTGCTCGTGCTCGTGGTCATCGGCGTGCTCGCGGCGCTCGCGGGGATCGTCGAGTCTGCCCGCCGACCGGTGGGAAGCGCAATGATCGCGGCCGCCGGCGTAGCCGGATCTGCCGCGGTGCTGTCACGAACCGGCGCGACGATCGTAGACATCGTGCCGACGATAGTGGGTGCGGTGTGCGGGGTGGCCGTGCTCCGATTGTTAGTCTCCCAGCGATTTAGCGACTCGGTACCGGCTCCGGAGCAACCCGAAGCGCCCGACCGCGGCAGACGGCTGTCTTTGGTGGCACTGGGCTTGTTCGCCGCCGGTGCTGCCAGCGGTGTCGCGGGAGTCGTGATCAGCAGGCTGAAGTCCTCGGTCGCCGGTGATCGCCAGGAATTCGCGCTCCCGCGCGTCGATGTCCCGGCCCCTCCGATACCGGCCGCAGTCCAGCCGAAAGGCGTTGAGCTGCCCTCGTTCGTCACCAGCAACGCCGACTTCTACCGCATCGACACCGCACTGACCGTGCCCCAGCTCAGTCGCGACAACTGGCAGCTGCGGATCCACGGAATGGTCGACCGTGAAAAGACTTACCGTTTCGAGGATCTGAGGCGGTTCGAGGTCGTTGAGGACGTGGTGACGCTGACGTGCGTATCGAATCCGGTCGGGGGCGAACTGATTTCGAACGCCGCCTGGATCGGCTACCGGGTTCGGGATCTGCTCGCCGAGGCGGGCGTGCAACCCGATGCCGATATGGTGCTGTCGATGTCGACTGACGGATGGACCGCCGGCACCCCGATAGAAGCACTCACCGCAGAGGACGCGTTGCTGGCGATTGGCATGAACGGCGAGCCGCTGCCCGTTGAACACGGATATCCCGCAAGACTGGTCGTTCCCGGCCTCTACGGCTATGTTTCGGCCACCAAATGGGTGGTCGACTTGGAACTCACCCGCTTCGACCGCGCGAAAGCCTATTGGACCCAACGCGGATGGTCAGCGCACGGGCCGATCAAGACGGAGTCACGCATCGACGTACCGCGAGCCGGTCAAAACGTACCGGTCGGCCCGGTGAAGTTCGGCGGTGTCGCGTGGGCACAGGGCCGCGGTGTGCGCGACGTCGAAGTCCAGATCGACAGTCCGAGCGGGCAAGGCGAATGGCAACCGGCCGAATTGGGCGCGAGCTACTCCAACGACACCTGGCGACTCTGGAGCTTTGATTGGCATGCACAGGAGCCCGGAAACCACGAGATCACTGTGCGTGCGACGGACAACACCGGATATACGCAGACCTCCGAGCGGGTCGGCGTGGTGCCCGACGGCGCGACGGGCTGGCCTTCGACCACCTTCACAGTCACGTGAGGCCGGCACGCCCCCAACCGGCGCATAGCTGCGCCGAAGTCTGACTTCGCCGAACCAGGGTTCGCTCCATCCCCAGTTTGGTGGGTGCAAGGATCAACGCAGGCTTTCCAGCGTAGGGTCCCGCGATGAGGAGGAACCGTGACCACACCAGCCGCCCCTTCAGCGGAGCGCATCGAAGAACGCAACGGCGACATCACCTTTGTCCGTAGGGACAAGACACTGCCGCCGGTCGCGATCATCGATCGGTCGTCGATCACCACCAGGCACAGGATCATCTTCGCAGCTATCGCTGTGCTCGGAGCGGTGTCCTGGACGGTCATCGCGTTCTTCCGCGGCGAGACCATCAACGCGGTCTGGTTCGTCATCGCCGCAATCTGCACCTACGTCATCGGATTCCGCTTCTATGCCCGGCTGATCGAGATGAAAGTTGTCCGCCCGCGGGACGACAATGCCACGCCGGCAGAGATTTTCGAGAACGGCACCGACTACATGCCCACCGACCGGCGAGTGCTCTTCGGGCACCATTTCGCCGCGATCTCCGGTGCGGGGCCGCTCGTAGGCCCGGTGCTGGCCATGCAGATGGGCTACCTGCCCGGCACGATTTGGATCATCATCGGTGCCGTGGTCGCCGGCTGCGTCCAGGACTACCTTGTGCTGTCGATCTCAGTCCGTCGCCGCGGACGCTCACTGGGTCAGATGGCGCGCGATGAACTTGGGGCAATCGGTGGCACCGCGGCCATCGTTGGCGTGCTGGTCATCATGATGATCCTGCTCGCGGTCCTGGCGTTGGTGGTCGTCAACGCCCTCGCCGAGAGCCCATGGGGCGTGTTCTCCATCGCCATGACGATCCCGATCGCCATCTTCATGGGGCTATATCTACGGTTCCTGCGGCCGGGCCGCGTCTCAGAAGTCTCACTGATCGGGGTAGTTCTGTTACTTCTAGCGGTGGTCTCGGGCGGCTGGGTGGCCGAGACCGCCTGGGGCGCTGACTGGTTCACGCTGTCGAAGGTGACCTTGTCGTGGTGCATCATGATCTATGGCCTGACAGCATCAGTCCTGCCGGTGTGGCTGCTGCTAGCGCCCCGCGATTACCTGTCGACGTTCATGAAGGTCGGCACAATCGCACTGCTGGCGGTCGGGATCCTGATCGCGCGCCCCATGATGGAGGCTCCGGCGATCTCCACCTTCGCCACCAGCGGCGCCGGCCCGGTGTTCGCCGGGTCGCTGTTTCCGTTTCTGTTCATCACCATCGCGTGCGGAGCGCTATCGGGCTTCCACGCACTGATCTCCTCGGGGACGACACCGAAGCTGCTGGAGAAGGAAAGCCAGATGCGGCTCATCGGGTACGGCGGCATGATGACCGAGTCGTTCGTCGCGATCATGGCCCTGATCACGGCGGCGATCCTCAACCCGCACCTGTACTTCGTGATGAACGCACCTTCGGCCTCAACTGGCGCCACCGCACAAACAGCGGCTGACTACGTCAACGGTCTCGGCCTGGCCGGCGCCCCCATCACCGCGCAAGAGATTACCGATGCCGGCCAAGCCGTCGGAGAGGAGTCGATCGTGGCGCGCACCGGCGGCGCACCGACACTCGCATTCGGCATGTCTGAGATTCTGCAACAGGTGTTCGGCGGTGCCAGCCTGAAGGCGTTCTGGTACCACTTCGCGATCATGTTCGAGGCATTGTTCATTCTGACAACGGTCGACGCGGGCACTCGGGTGGCCCGGTTCATGCTCTCCGACGGGCTGAGCAATCTTGGTGGTCCACTGAAGAAGTTGCGCAACCCAAGTTGGCGGGTCGGCGCCTGGGCGTGCAGCATCACCGTCGTTGCGGCCTGGGGCAGCATTCTGCTGATGGGCGTCACCCATCCCCTTGGCGGAATCAACGCGCTTTTCCCGCTGTTCGGCATCGCCAACCAGTTGCTCGCCGCAATCGCGCTGACCGTCGTGACGGTCGTGATCATCAAACGCGGCCTGCTGAAGTGGGCGTGGATACCCGGTATCCCGCTGCTCTGGGATCTCACTGTCACTATGACCGCCTCGTGGCAGAAGATCTTCTCTGGCGACCCGCGGGTGGGCTACTGGACTCAGCATTTTCAATACCGCAGCGCCAAGGACGCCGGCCAGACCAGCTTCGGCGCCGCTAAGGACGCTGGGCAGCTGGACGCAGTGATACGCAATACCTTTATCCAGGGGACACTGTCAGTCATCTTCGCGATGCTCGTCATCATTGTGTTCACTGCTGGAGCAGTGATGGCGCTCAGGGCGATTCGCGGCCAAGCCGGCCCGCTGGCCGAGGACGATCCGGTGCCGTCCCGAATATTCGCCCCCTCGAGCTTGTTCATGACCGCCGCCGAGAGGGAGGTGCAGAAACAATGGGACGCGTTGCCGCAAGGGCGCGCCGGATCATCGGTGAGATCAGTTGGTACTGGCAATCATTGATGGGCGATAACCACTACCAACGCTACCTCGAGCACCGCGCACGGATGCATGCTGGCCAGGCGGTCATGTCCGAGCGCGAGTACTGGCGCCACCGCCACGACACCACCGATACCGGCGCACGCTGCTGCTAGGTGGCCGCAGCTGAAGCCCCGGTCGCCTCGGAACGTACGAATCCTTGCCGCGTCACGATCTGCATTCGGGCAGTCCCTGAGTGGGTGGCCCCGGAACCGGTGGGTCAGTGTGTTAGCTTCCGGGAAAGTCGGCAGCTTGATTCTCTAGCTGCGGGCACTCCAGTCATGAGAGGCCTTATGCCCGAGTCGATCCAGTTCACCGTCCCGGCCGCCGCAGATGCCGTTGCCCGGGTCATCGGCAATCGCGAGTTCATCATCCAGGGCGAGCGCCGCTTCACTCACAGCCAGATCCTCGAGCGGTCCAACCGTTTCGCAACGTTCCTGCACTCCCGCGGATTGGGCTGCCACACCGAGCGGTCACAGTTGCAGGGCCACGAGGTGGGCCAGGATCTGCTGGGCATATACGCCCACAACGGTTCCGAATACGTCGAGGGCATGTTGGGAGCCTGGCGGGCCCGCGTCGCACCGTTCAACGTCAACTATCGGTACGTGAAGAACGAATTGCATTACCTACTGTCGGACTCTGGTGCGAAAGCGCTGCTGTACCACGCCGCCTTCGCACCAGGACTGGTTGAGATCCTGGCCGACCTGCCTGCGCTACAGGTGCTCATCCAGATCGCCGATGATTCGGGCAACGCACTGCTGCCCGGCGCCGTCGACTACGAGTCAATCGTGGCCGCCGGACCCGCAGAGGGCCCGCCGGTAGAGCCATCACCGGATGACCTGTATGTGCTCTACACCGGCGGGACCACGGGTATGCCCAAGGGCGTGCTATGGCGCCAGCACGACATCTTCATGACCTCGTTCGGCGGCAGAAGTCTTTACACCGGCGAGCTGGCCACCTGCTACGAAGACATCGCCTCCCGCTGCGCCCAAGCACCCGACACCAAGCTCATGGTGCTGCCACCGATGATGCACGGCGCCGCGCAATGGGCAGTGCTGACGGCCATGACGACCGGCCAATCCGTGGTTTTCTCAACGGTTACCAGCCGCCTCGACATCGAGGACGTCGTGCGCACTATCGAACGGGAGAAGGTTCTGGCGGTCACCGTGGTCGGGGATGCCATGGCCCGCCCGCTCGCGGATGCTTTCGAGCGGAGTGGCGCCGATTTGTCGTCGCTGGCGGTGGTGGCTAACGGGGGCGCGCAGCTCACCCCGACCGCCAAACAGCGGCTCATCGACAGCAAAGCGAACTTGATGGTGATCGACGGCGTGGGCTCCTCGGAGACCGGCGCGCAGATGACACACATGTCAGCGTCGGGCGCAGTGTCCACTGGAAAGTTCACCGCGGGACCAGACACCTTCGTTGCCTCCGAGGACCTGAGCTCGATCATGGAACCCGGTCACGACGGCATGGGATGGCTGGCACAACGCGGCTACGTTCCGCTGGGTTACAAGGGCGATGCAGCGAAAACCGCAGCGACATTCCCGGTTATCGATGGGGTCAGGTACTCCATACCGGGCGACCGCGCCCGCCATCTATCCGATGGGTCGATCGAACTGCTGGGCCGCGATTCGGTGACGATCAACTCCGGCGGCGAGAAGATCTTCGCCGAAGAGGTGGAGTCCGCGATCGCGGCACACCCCGCTGTGGCCGATGTTGTGGTGGCGGGCCGGCCGAGCGACCGGTGGGGCCAGGAGGTGGTGGCCGTCGTCGCTCTGGCCGATGGCGCACACGCCGAAGTGCAAGAGATCATCGATCACGCTGCCTCAATGATCGCGCGCTACAAGCTCCCCAAGACGGTGGTCTTCCGCCCCGTCATCGAGCGCAGCCCGGCAGGAAAGGCCGACTACCGATGGGCGCGCGAACAGGCTGTGAGCGATCTCTGATCCCGATCCGTTGCGATTTCGGCGTGCTCGTCGTCGCTGAGCGACGTGTTCTGTTTCAGGACATCGCTGAG
>JBMYXJ010000072.1:0-9415 GCA_049608285.1 Mycobacterium sp.
CCGTAGCGGGACTCGTCGATCATGCGTCGTCCGTGGGTGTCTACGACGATCGCACCGAGAACGACGCTCGGCGGTGCGATGAACCGCCAGACGGAGACGTTGTCGAGTCGCTCGGCGACGGCGCCCGCTTCTACGAGCATCTGGATGCCGCTGCCATCGTCGCCGGTGGTGCCGAGTGCAAGTCCGCCTTTGAACTGCGGTGCATGCGTGGCCAGCATGTCGGTGTTGGCGATGTAGCCTCCTGCGCAGACGATGACCCCTCGTCTGGCCCTGATGTGGATTCGGCGGCCGAACTTCTTTTCCATGAGGTCCAGGCGCCGCTCCATCTGGGCGCGCAGCGGTGGGAGGTATATCCCGGGTTTGGCGGCGAGTGCGGCCATTCGCCCGAAACGGCGGCGGACATGTGCGGGTGCGTCGGCAAGTGTCACCGCCTCCACTCCGGTCACTTCTCCGACCTCAAGGAGTAGACGGGTCACGCGGGTGTGGGGTTGAAACCGAACGCCGGCACGTGCGGCTGACTTGGCCAGGGGCGCGTAGAGCTTCTTCCCGGATGCGCCTTTGCCTTTGACGCGATGCCCCCGCTGGACAGGTGGCGTCACGTCCCGGAACTCTCCGGAGCATTCGCTTCCCGAGTAGTAGAGGTAGTACCGATTGTTCGGGTAGGACGTCTTGTAAGGACAGACTGTCGAATCGAAGGGCACTCCCTGGTCGGCCAGCCAATCGATCATCGAGGGGCTGTCGTCGACGAAGCGTTGCAGAGTCTCTGGTTTGACCGAATCGCCGACCTCCTGGCGGAGATAGGCGAGCATGCCCGCCGCGGTGTCATCGACGCCAGCCTGGCGCTGGACAAACGTGCCGCTGCCGGCGTAGATGATGCCGCCGGACAGGGCTGTTGCCCCGCCGCCATTGAATCGGTCTACGACCAGAACGTCCGCGCCGGATTCCCTGGCCTCCAGTGCAGCGCATGCGCCTGCGGCGCCGAAACCCACGACCAGAACGTCGGTCGTGAGCTCGGTGTCCGGAGACGGGGAAGCGTCGGAATCGATATGGGATGGGTGGTTTCTTCGCCTCATCATCGTCCGACATCCTAGGGAGATTCGGATGCTGCTGCAGGTCGCCCAGGTCATCGCAGCGTCGGCGCCGGGCATCCGGCGTCCGACGGTGCTGGCCGTGTGAGGATAAATCCGTCTTGAGATACTGCCGGGGAACCCTGAAGAGCCGAGAGGAAGCATGCCATGCCCATCGCAACCCCCGAGGTCTACGCCGAGATGCTGAGTCGCGCCAAGGAGCACTCCTTCGCGTTCCCCGCCGTCAACTGCACGTCCTCGGAAACCATCAACGCCGCGCTCAAGGGGTTCGCTGACGCGGGCAGCGACGGGATAATCCAGTTCTCCACCGGCGGCGCTGAATTCGGTTCCGGCTTGGGCGTCAAAGATATGGTCACCGGTGCGGTGGGGCTGGCTGAGTTCGCCCATATCGTCGCCGAGAAGTACCCGGTCACCGTCGCGCTACACACCGACCATTGCCCGAAGGACAAGTTGGACACCTACGTCCGGCCGCTGCTGGCGATTTCCTCCGAGCGAGTGAGCGCGGGTCTCAACCCGTTGTTTCAGTCACACATGTGGGACGGCTCTGCGGTGCCGATCGACGAGAACCTGTCGATCGCACAGGAGCTGTTGAAGTCCGCTGCCGCCGCCAAGATCATTCTCGAGATCGAGATCGGCGTGGTCGGTGGTGAAGAGGACGGGGTCGAGGCGGAGATCAACGAGAAGCTTTACACCTCTCCCGAGGACTTCGAGAAGACCATCGACGCCCTGGGCGCCGGTGAGCGGGGCAAGTACCTGCTGGCGGCGACCTTTGGCAATGTTCACGGCGTCTATAAGCCGGGTAACGTCGTGCTCAAGCCCGCTGTCCTGGCCGAGGGACAGAAGGTGGCGGCGGCGAAGCTGGACCTGCCGGAGGGCTCCAAGCCCTTCGACTTCGTTTTTCACGGCGGTTCGGGTTCGCTCAAGTCCGATATCGAGGACTCTTTGAAGTACGGCGTAGTCAAAATGAACGTCGACACCGACATGCAGTACGCATTCAGCCGCCAGGTTGCCGGCCACTTCTTCTCCAACTACGACGGCGTACTCAAGGTCGACGGCGAGGTGGGCAACAAGAAGGCCTACGACCCGCGCAGCTACCTGAAGAAGGCTGAGGTCGGCATGGTCGACCGGGTCATCGAGGCGTGCAACGACCTGCATAGTGCGGGCCGCAGCGTCAGCGGCTAGCTGGCTGGCGCCTGGCAGATCTTCCACTGGTCGTCGCGGAACTCCAGATCGAAGCTTCGTGTCGAACGGGTCTGCGGTGCGTACGCCATGAAGGTCGTGACGTTGGCCTCGGCGTGATCGCCGTTGATGACCACCTGATCGATGCTGGCCACCACTGGGTACTGCTTGGCGGCGGCCACTCGCGCGTGAGTGTCGGACCAAGCTTTCTCGTTGTAGCGGACGTAGTTGTCGCGGGTAGCCCCGCAGGTGATGCCGCGCAGCGTGGACAGGTCGCCGTTCTGCACCGCGATGTCGAAGTTTTCGATCGTGGTGCGGACCAGCTCATCCTGGGACACCGCGGGAGAGGAGGTGCGGGTCAGGAGAAACGTGCCGAGGGTCGCAATGGCTGCTAGCGCCGCGATAACCAGCACTATGGCAGTCGTCCAGCCCCAGTTTCGTCTCGTGCTGCGCGGCGGCGGGACCTCTCCGCGTGGCGGAATCATCTGGGGAGTAACAGGTTTGTCGGCACCGACCCCCTCCGCCTGAGCGTCTTCGGTCGCCGAGAACACTTCGGTAGCCGGGTCTACGGGCCGGTTGATGATCTGGGTGGACCCGGCATCGAATCCAGACGGCGCGGTGTACCGCCGCTGGCCGGGTTGTTCGGCCGGATCCTCGCCATGGGGGTCAGCGGGGGCCATGACCTCGGTGGCCGGTTCCTGCTCTGCTTCAGGTTCGGGCAGTATCTCGGTTTCGGCGTCAGGGCTCCGCAGATGCGCCTCGGTCTCGGGTGTCTCAGCCGGCCCGGGGGGTTTCGGACTGGGGGCTTCCGGAGGCGGGGCCGCGGCGAGCGCGTCGGTGGTCTCGTCCGGCTGGCGAGGCCCTGTGGGGTTCGACATCCCTGCTCAATCCTCCCTGGTCGTTCCCTGACTAACGGACGCTACGGCCGAAGCTTAACCATCCGCAGTGACGGGCGCCCGTGGCCGCACGGCACAATGGGGCCTATGACTCAGATGGGCGACCTCCTCGGACCGGAACCTGTGTTGCTACCCGGTGATCCGATCGCCGAGGCGGAATTGGATGCGGGCGAGACCCCGTCCATCGTGGCCGCGGCGCATCCATCGGCCTCGATCGCTTGGGCCCTGCTCGCCGAAGAGGCGCTCGACGAGGACAAGGCAGTCACCGCCTACGCCTACGCCCGCACCGGTTATCACCGTGGGCTGGATCAACTTCGTCGCAGCGGCTGGAAGGGTTTCGGTCCGGTGCCCTTCTTCCATCCGCCAAACCGAGGCTTCTTACGGTGTGTCGCGGCGCTGGCCGGTGCCGCCGACGCGATTGGAGAGGTCGAGGAGTACCAGCGTTGCCTAGATCTGCTTGACGACTGCGATCCGTTTGCCCGCGCGGAGCTCGGACTGTCCTAAATCCGGCTACCGGCTACCGGCTACCGGCTACCGGCTGTCGCTTTCGCACTTGCAGTCGGCGGCGGACTCCGGCGGTTCCACCTGAACCGTGGAGTGGTCGAGGCCGTGCGCGGTGAGCACAGCACGGGCGTCGTCGAGCACCAGCGCCGAGTTCCGTGTGCTGGTCAGGTGAGCGGTGACCATGTCCTTGCCCGGCACCAGAGTCCATACATGCAGGTCGTGCACCTCGCTGACGCCCTCGACGCTGCCGAGCGCTCTTCGCAGATCGTCTACGTCGATATGGCTGGGTGAGGTCTCGGACAGGATGCGCAGCGCGGCCCTGGCCAACGCTATGGCGCGGGGCAGCACCCACAGCGCAACCAGCACGGCGACCACGATGTCGGCGTAGGGCCAATCCGTGGTGACCGTGATGACGCCGGCGATCAGGACTCCGACGCTGCCGAGGGTGTCGGCGACGACCTCCATGTAGGCGCCTTTGACCGCGAGGCTTGATTCTGAGTGGGACCGCAGCAGTAGCACGACCGCTGCGTTGGCGAGCAGGCCCGCCAGTGCGACCACGATCATCGGTACCCCGGGAACATGGGGAGCGTCGTGTAACCGCTGGAACGCCTCGTACAGGATGAATCCCGCCACCCCGAGCAGCAGCACCGCGTTGCCCACGGCGGTAAAGACTTCGGCGCGGTGCCAACCGTAGGTGCGGGATGGCGACGCGCTGCCCCGCCGGGCGAGCAGCACCGCCGTTAGCCCCATGAATATGGCCACCAGATCGGTCAGCATGTGGCCGGCGTCGGCGAGCAGCGCGATGGAATTGATCGTCAGCGCTGTGGTCAGTTCGACGATGAAGAAGATGGTGAGGATGCCCGCCGCGATCAGCATTCGGGACACGCGGGCATCGGCGTTCCCGTGATCGTGTCCCGCGCCCATGGAATGAAATATATGCAGAGACCCGCATATATTACAAGTTGCCGCCCACCCCCAGGGGTGGCGCGTGACCGGGGAGTGTCACCCTCACAGCCAAGCCGACCAGAACCTGGTGAGCTGACTCCCTACAGCCGACAGTGCGGCGGGCACCCCTGACAGGTCGAAAAGCCAATACACTGCCGAAAAGAACCATTGATTGAGTGGCGGCGATATCAGCAGGATCAGCAGGATGAAAAAGCCCCACTGCTTGCCGGGCTGCAGCGCTCGCTGGGTCTCGGCGCTCAGATGCGGCTCCAGCGCCCCGTAGCCGTCCAGTCCGGGAATGGGCAGCATGTTGAGAAGCAACGCGGTGATCTGCAGGAAGGCCAGGAAAGCCACGCCGGCCCAGAACACCGAGCGGGCCGGGTCGTAGAACAGCCGGGTCAGCGTGAGCAGCAGTATTGCGAACCCTATGTTGACCGCCGGGCCGGCGAGGCTGACCAGCGTCTTTTGGCGTTTTGTCATGGACGCGGTCTGGACGTACACCGCCCCGCCCGGTAGGCCGATTCCGCCTAGCGCGATGAACAGCACCGGTAGGCCGAGCGACAGTAGTGGATGCGAATACTTCAGCGGGTTGAGTGTGAGGTATCCGCGGATGGCGACGTCGTGGTCACCGAACCGCCACGCGCTGTAGGCATGGCCGAACTCGTGCAGGCACAGCGACACCAGCCACCCGAAGATGACGAACACGAAGACGCCGAGGTAAGCCATCGGCTGGACGCTTTGCGCCGAGAACCATGCGATGGCGCCGCCGAGCGCGGTGAGCGCGACAATGGCCAGGAACACCGGGCTGGGACTCACCGACTGGCGCAGCGGGTGAATGCTCACTTCACGAGGCTATCTGGGGACGTCACCGGCCCACGCGCAGCCAGCCCTCGGTATGGCGGTAGAACGTGGAGCGCCGGACTGGTCGCGGCGCGGGTTGCCCGTCTCGCATCACTTGAGCGCCTGTGGTGCCCAGCTGGGCAGCTCGTCCTGGCACCCAGCGTCGGGGTCGCAACCGACTGGAGACGACGCGGGCGCGAAGTCCAGGCATCGCGGTCGTCGGCTCTATCTGCACTCCGGCCACGTCACCGTCGAACAGCACTGAATCGTCGACTACCGCCTCGCCGTGAATCGTGCCGGCCCCCTCCGGTGGCAGCCACCGGGCTGCCTGCGTGACGACGCTGCCGGTCTCGTCGCGGATGAGCGGAACCCGGGTTGCGGCGCTGCCGCGGGCGCGCCACCCCAGCCACCGCCGGGTCGCATGAGCCACCTCGATGTCGAGGCGATCGGCACGCAGCAACCGGGTCAGCACTGTGGCTAGGTCGGCATGCGAGCCGACCACGATGATCCGGCTGTAGCTGGTGAGGCGGTCAGCGCCGCAGTCGGAAGCAACTTCGGGCAGGACGATGGGCAGAGCGCCCAGCCCCCAGGGAACCCGGCGTCGGCCGAACAGCACGAGCGCGACTTGGGAGGCGTCCAATCTGCTCCTTGTAAACGGACGATGATCAGGTCGGATATTAATCGGATAGGGTGGCTCACCGGCTGCACAGGATTTGAGCGCAGTACGAGCACGAAGAGCGAAGGATGCGAAGGATACTGCCATGCCGGCGATCGTCCTCATCGGCGCCCAGTGGGGTGACGAGGGCAAAGGTAAAGCCACCGACCTTCTCGGTGGTCGTGTTCAGTGGGTCGTTCGCTATCAGGGCGGTAACAACGCGGGCCACACTGTGGTGTTGCCGACGGGGGAGAATTTCGCTCTGCATCTGATTCCGTCGGGCATCCTGACCCCCGGCGTCACCAACGTCATCGGCAACGGGGTGGTGGTCGATCCCGGGGTTCTGCTCAACGAACTCCAGGGTCTCGAGGAACGTCAGGTGGACACCGAAAGGCTGCTCATCTCGGCCGATGCCCACCTGCTAATGCCCTATCACGTGGAGATCGACAAGGTCGTCGAGCGCTACGCTGGTAGTAAGAAGATCGGCACCACGGGCCGCGGTATCGGGCCGTGCTATCAGGACAAGATTGCGCGTATCGGGATTCGGGTCGCCGATGTGCTCGATCCGCAGATCCTGGCCGAAAAGATCGAGGGCGCACTGGAATTCAAAAATCAGGTGTTGGCCAAGATCTACAACCGCAAGGCCCTGGATTCCGCTGAGGTTGTCGACGCGCTGCTGGCGCAGGCCGACGGGTTCGCCCACCGCATCGCCGACACCCGACTGCTGCTCAATACAGCGCTCGAGCGCGGGGAAACGGTGCTGTTGGAGGGATCGCAGGGCACGCTGCTCGACGTGGATCACGGCACGTATCCCTATGTGACATCGTCGAATCCGACCGCAGGCGGTGCATCTGTAGGGTCAGGCATCGGCCCGACGAAGATCACCACGGTGTTGGGCATTCTCAAGGCCTACACGACCCGCGTCGGGTCCGGCCCCTTCCCCACCGAGCTGTTCGACCAGAGCGGTGAGTACCTAGCCAAGACTGGTGGCGAGATCGGTGTGACCACGGGGCGTCGACGTCGCTGCGGCTGGTTTGACGCGGTGATCGCCCGCTACGCGACCAGAGTCAACGGCATCACTGACTACTTCCTCACCAAGCTCGATGTGCTGTCCAGCCTGGAGACCGTGCCGATATGTGTGGGCTACACGGTGGACGGTAAGCGCACCGACGAGATGCCGATGACCCAGACCGATATCGCTCGCGCCGAGCCGATCTTCGAGGAGATCCCCGGCTGGTGGGAAGATATCTCAGGGGCTCGCGAATTCGACGATCTTCCGGCCAAGGCGCGCGACTATGTGCTCCGGCTCGAAGAGCTTGCCGGAGCTGATGTTTCGTGTATCGGTGTGGGTCCAGGGCGCGAACAGACGATCGTCCGGCGAGATATCTTGGCCCCGAGGTGATCGACGACTCCAGGCCGGTTGATCCCGAATACGATCGTCGCGGCGGGTTCCCGAACTTCGAGGCGGCGCAGCCCGGCCCAGGCTTCGGGCGGTTCCTGACTGCGATGCGTCGCGCACAGGATCTCGCGGTGTCGGCCGATCCCGATCCCGATACCTGGGAGCGTGCCGCCGACCTCGCCGCGCAACTGGTTGAGCTGTTGGGACCGTTCGACGCGGCCGAGGGAGCCGGCCCCGCCAACCGCGTACCCACGCTGCCCGGTACCGGCAGCTTGCTTATGCCGCCGTACAAGGTGGTCAGGTTCGAGCCCGAGGGAGTCGAGCTGGAAGTGACCTTCAGCCGGTTCTCGGTCGGCGGGAATTATGCCGTCCATGGGGGAGTGCTGCCGCTGTTGTTCGACGCGCTATTCGGCATGATGATTCACGCCGCCGGGCGCCCGATCAGCCGGACCGCCTTCCTGCATGTGGACTACCGCAACGTCACCCCGATCGACACGGTGTTGACCGCGCGGGGGTGGGTGCGTGAGACGCAAGGGCGCAAAGCTTTCGTCAACGCCGAATTGCGTGACCGAGAAGGCACGCTCCTAGCCGAGGCGAACGGGCTGATGATCCTGCTCCTACCTGGCCAGGTGTAGCAGCGTCGTCAGCTACGCGGTCCCGAGCAGCGAATTTCGCCGGTCGAAGTCGTGTGACGGCTCGGCGTGCCACCATGGGCCAGTGACGCATTCGGTCGACCGCCACCTCCGCCATCTCACGACACCTCGAGCGGCCGCTTTTGCCGGTGTGTTGTTCGCATTGTTGTTCGGTTCGGTGCTGGTGTTGATCCGTACTGCGTTGCCTGCTGGCGAGCAGCTCGGTTCACAGTGGGTCGCCGGATCGGGCGTGCGGTTGCGGGTCGCCATCCTCCTGATGCCCTTCGCGGGTATCGCGTTTCTGTGGTTCATCGGCGTGGTGCGCGACGGGTTGGGCGCACTGGAGGACAAATTCTTCGCGACGGTGTTCATCGGCAGCGGGCTGCTGTTCCTGGCCATGATCTTCGCATCCACGGCGGTGGGCGCCGGATTGCTCGCCAGTAAGGAATTTCTCGCCGAGGGCGGGCAGCGCACCGAGGTCGCAGCGTTCGGTCAGGCACTGGTCGTCGCGCTGGGCAACACCTATGCGTTGCGGATGGCAGCGGTGTTCATGATCTCTCTTGCCACCATCTGGTTGCGGACCGCTCTGATGCCCCGCTGGCTGGTGGTGATGTCCTATCTTCTGGCGCTGTGCCTGCTCGTGGCCAGCGACACCACGCCGTGGATGACGGTGGCCTTTCCGGTGTGGGTGCTGGTGGTCAGCTTGCTGATATTGGTGCGCGGCGGGGTGATCGATCTGCCCGGCGATAGAGGCGGGCTCAGTCCCCAGTCAGACTGAGTGCCCGCACAACCGGCTGTGCACAGTCGGCGTCCTACCGCTGACGGCCGGGATAGGGACATGAACTCCGCGATCAGCGTGCAGCGCGGTGTCGACCGCCCCCTCGGCCGCCATGGTCGCCGTTCGGTACCGCCGGCCACCAGATCCTCGGTCCGATGAGCGTGAACAGCGCGGGGATGATCACCGTGCGCACGACGAAGGTGTCCAACAGGATGCCCAGCCCGACGATGATGCCCAACTGGGTGAGCACGATGAGAGGAAGTACACCCAGCACGCAGAACACCGAAGCCAATACGATGCCCGCGCTGCTGATCACCGCGCCGGTCGCCGAGACCGCTCGGATGATGCCGTCGCGGGTCCCGTGGTCTGGAGTCTCCTCGCGGGCTCGGGTCACCAGGAAGATCGTGTAGTCCACGCCGAGCGCCACCAGGAAGAGGAACGCGAACAGCGGGGCCGTGTTGTCCAATGCTGGGAAACCGAACACATGCACGCTCGCCCA
>JBMYXJ010000073.1:0-9390 GCA_049608285.1 Mycobacterium sp.
TGCTCGGACGATTGACGATGACCGCGCCGCCGTCGCCGACTCCCCGGCCGTAGCCGGTCGCGATCGCGGCCCGACCATGCCCGAGGTCGTCGCTGAGTCCGCAGAGTTGCGGCCTCAGCAGACGAACACATCCGAGCCGTTGCGGCCGCACGTTCCGCCGGCCGCGACGCGACCGCCTCAATAGCTGAGCAGGAGACCGCCCTATGTCCCGCGACGAACTAAAGGTGACTACTGCCCACCTGCGCGAACTAGCTGCCAAGCATGGCCAGACGGCCGCTGAGGTCACCTCGGCCACCGAAACTGTGTCCGGGGTGGACACTGCTATCCGTACATCCCACGGTCTGATCGCGTGGTCCAGCGCGGGCGCGGTCGAGGCGATCCAGGCGGCGCGGCGCGGCGCAGGAAAATGCGCGGCCGACGAATCGGAGGTATTGAGCAAGAACCTGATCTCGGCCGCCGACCGCTATGAGGCCACCGACAAAGCATCAGGCGCCAATCTCGATCGACAGCTCCCTCACCGACCCGCTGCGCCGACTCCAGAACCCCCGCGCTGATGGTCAGCCCGGCCTTCGGAAGCGGCGAGCCCACCCACTACGACGACGTCGTAGGCGTCGAAGTCACCATCGACGGCATGTTGGTGATCGCTGATCACCTCCACCTGGTCGACTTCCCCCTTTCCCTGGGAATCCGGCCGAACATCCCCTACGAAGATCAACGCAACCTCGTCTGGGATCAAGTCCGGCGCGACCTGACCGCGCAGGGAATACTCACCGCCTTCGGTGACCCACATCCCGAAGTGGCGGCGATGGTCGACGCTCTGAGCCGTCCTGACCGCACCCTCGATTGCCGCTGGTGGCGGCGCGACGTCGGTGGCAAGATGGTGCGCTTCGTAGTCTGTCGTAAGGGAGACCGTCATGTCGTCGCGGCCCGTGACGAAGAGATGCTGGTGCTACAGCGAGTCGCTCCCCAGGTCGGCCTGGCGGGGATGGTGAATGTGGTGATCGGCAATGCAAACCCGGCCGAGGTCGAGCCGCTGACGGGTATCGCGGGAGAGTTGGCCGAGGCTCGAACGGCCGAGCAGCTCAGCACGTACGGCCTGCCGCCATCATCGGCTCGAACATACGCAGAAGCCACGGACAAGCCTGACAGCTGGGTGGAGATCACCGCGAACGAGCGGCACCCGGGGGGGACCTACTCACACGCAGGAGTGGGGGCGGGCGTCCTCGACTCGACCTTAGGCAGGATTGTGTCGATCCCGCGACGGGTCAACGGTGAGTTGTACGGCAGCTTCCTGCCGGGCACCCAGGACAACCTTGAGCGTGCGCTGAGCGGATTGATGGAGTTCCTTCCGTCGGGGACGTGGTTCGACCACACGGACGTGATCGACCTGGCTGAACACGACGACGTGCACCCAGACTGAGAAAGGCGGTACACAAGTGGCTCACGTTCCACCCGGTGCGCCTGACGACGGGGACCACGACAACGGGGACCACGACGACGGGGACCACGACAACCTGGCGGCGCTGGACTTCAGCGGCGGCGACGATGACGATGCGGATGAGACCGACCTCGGAGCCATTCTCGGCGGATACGCGCCCGAGGTCGACGCCGACGAAGCAGAGCTACCCGATGCACTGGGGTGGGCCGCAGACGAAGTCTCAGACAGCGATCCTGAGATTCCAATGTTCGCCATCGCCAACCCGTCCGAGACCGTGACGGTGACGACCTTGATGGACGGCCGCATACACCGGATCGACCTGTCCCCCAACGCAGTCAGCCTGACCGAGGAAGCACTCGCCGATGAGATCGTGGTCATTGCTGACCTGGCGACCCAAGACGCCAGGTCAGCCCAGTTCACGTTCATGCTGGAAGGTATGCGAGAACAAGGTCACGACACCGTGGGCACCCGCGACTTCCTGAGCCGTGACATGGATCTGCCCACCCCGGAACAGGCTCAGGCTGCGCGCGCCGAGCTGTTCGCCACACGCTATGCAGGTGAGAAATGAAGGAACATCTGGCAAGTATCTTCGCTACCGCCGTCGGCATGATGCCCACTTCTCCGACGCGGTCGTTGGAGATGTTCACCGAGATCACCGATCTCGACGAAACCGCGTGCGACGCCTGGGTGGGACGAATCCGCTGCGGTGACACGGATCGGGTCACCATGTTCCGCGCGTGGTATTCGCGGGCCAACTTCGGTCAGCTCGCCGGAGCCGCCGAGGTATCGATGAACAGCCTGGCCGCCCGGGTGCCCATCGGGGGCCAGTACGGTGAGATCACCTATCCGGTGATCTCCCCGCTGGCCATCACGCTGGGGTTCGCGGTCAGCGAGGCTGCCGAGGGCAACTACGCCGACGCGATGGAAGCGCTCGAGGAGGCACCCTCAGCAGGTGCTGAACACCTGGTGGCTTGGGTCAAAGCTGTCATCTACAGTGCCGCAGAACGCTGGACCGATGTGATCGACGAGGTCCGGGACGCCGGTGCCTGGCCGGACAAGTTCCTGGCGGCCGCGGCCGGGGTATGCCACGGTGTGGCCGCAGCAAACCTCGGGCTGTTCACCGAAGCCGAACGCCTCCTCACGGCAGCAAATTCATCGCCCGCGAGCGGAGCGTGCGCTGCGGAGATCGCCTGGATCTTGGCCTTGACCCTTCGCGGCCAAGGCAACGAAGAAGCCGCCATCGCATGGCTTGAATCACTTCAAGCCAGCTATCCGACTCCGAAAGTCGCTGCAGCGCTGAGGGATCCCGGTTACCGACTGGCGACTACAACAGCAGAGATGATCGCCGCTAGACGCGACCCGTGGGATCCCTCCAGTGCTGAAGCGGACAGTTCCGGCAAAGAGGAGCTTCTGGCCGATGCGCAATCCAAACTGGACCGCCAGATCGGCCTGACCCGGGTCAAAGAGCAGATTGAGCGATATCGCGCCGCCACCCAGATGGCAAGGGTTCGGGCCGCCCGCGGGATGAAGGTCGCGCAGGCGTCCAAACACATGATCTTCACCGGGCCGCCGGGGACGGGTAAGACCACCATCGCGCGGGTCGTCGCGAACATCCTCGCCGGCCTCGGCGCGATCGCGGAGCCCAAACTCGTCGAGGCGTCACGCAAGGACTTCGTCGCCGAATATGAGGGGCAGTCAGCGGTCAAGACCGCACGAACCATCGACCATGCACTGGGCGGTGTGCTGTTCATCGACGAGGCCTACACGCTGGTGCAGGAGCGCGACGGCCGAGCCGACCCGTTCGGCACCGAAGCCATGGACACGCTGTTGGCCCGGATGGAGAACGACCGCGATCGGCTTGTGGTGATCATCGCTGGCTACAGCAACGACATCGACCGTCTACTGGAGACCAACGATGGCCTACGGTCGCGCTTCGCGACCCGTATCGAGTTCGATTCCTACTCCCCGGACGAAATCGTTGATATCGCGAAAGTCATTGCTGTCGACAACGACTCGAGTTTCACCGACGATGCTGCCAAGCATGTGCTGGAAGCGGCGACCCTGCTAGGGCAGAGCTCCGTGAACGGCAAACCTGCACTCGATGTCGCCGGTAATGGCCGATACGCGCGACAGCTGGTGGAGGCAGGCGAGCAGACGCGTGATATGCGCCTGGCACGATCATCGGACATCGAATCCCTTGCCACCGAACAACTCAGCGAGATACGTGGCGAGGACATGGCCGCTGCGATCGTGTCAGTACACAACCGTCTGAACCTGAGCGGGTAGACGATGGCGGGATTTCGTCTCACCACCAAGGTCCAGGTCAGCGGCTGGCGATTCCTGCTGCGCCGCGTCGAGCATGCCATTGTGCGTCGTGACACCCGGATGTTCGACGATCCTCTCCAGTTCTACAGCCGCGCGGTAACCGCGGGCATCGTGATCGCCGTGCTCATCTGCCTCGGGGCTGGGCTGCTCGCCTACTTCAAGCCTCTCGGAAAGCGTGGCGGAGACAGTCTCCTGGTCGACCGCTCCACCAATCAGCTGTACGTGGTGCTCCCCGACAGCAGTCAGTTGCGTCCCGTGTACAACCTGACCTCGGCACGGTTGATTCTCGGCAGCAGTGGCAAGCCCGTCGCGGTCAAGTCCGCGGAACTTGACCGAATGCCGAAAGGACAGCCCCTCGGGATACCGGGTGCGCCGTACGCCACACCGGTGTCAAGGTCGGCCGAGTCGCAGTGGACCCTGTGCGACACAGTAATTAAACCTGAAAGTGTGGCGCCGACGATCGACACGGCCGTGCTGATCACTCCGCTGGCAATGGACTCGTCGGTCGGGCCCATGCGCCCCGAGCAGGGAATGCTGATCTCTTACAAGAACCAAGCCTGGCTTGTCACCGCTGCCGGGCGCCACGCCATCGACCTTTCCGACCGGGCCCTCACCTCGGCAGTGGGAATTCCGGTAACGAGCCGGTCGACTCCCGTTTCGGAGGGACTGTTCAACGCGCTGCCCGACGCGGGGCCGTGGCAGCTCCCCGATATCCCCGGCGCCGGTGCGCCGAACTCAGTGGGCTTGCCCCCCGAACTGGTGATTGGCTCAGTGTTCAAGACCATCACCCAATCGGACGTGCAGCACTTCGTGGTGCTGCCTGACGGTGTCGCGAAAGTCAACAACACCACCGCCGCCGCACTGCGGGCCACAAACTCCTACGGCCTGATCTCGCCACCGTCCTTGGAGCCGAGCGCGGTCGCACGGATCGTTGAGCACGTATACAACTCGCCGCTGCCAGACGCCCCGATGGATGTACTCGTTCGCCAGGAGACCCCTACGCTGTGCTGGGCATGGCAGCGCCAAACCGGGGATCACGCCCCGAAGACAACCGTGATCGCGGGCAGGCGCCTTCCGTTGCCCGCCTCAGCGCTCGGCACCGGGATCAAACAAATCGGCGGCGATGCCACCGTGCACATCGCTGGCGGACAATACATCCAGCTGCAGTCGCCGGACCCCCGCTACGGTGAAAGCCTGTATTACATCGACCCGCAGGGCGTCCGCTACGGGGTACCCAACCCCGATACCGCCTCCAAGCTGGGGCTGTCCTCGCCCACAACAGCGCCCTGGAAGGTAGTCAGTCTGCTCATCGACGGACCCGTGCTGTCGCAGGAGGCGGCATTGATTGAGCACGACACATTGCCTGCGGATCCGAACCCGCGCAAAGTCGGGAGCGGCAGATGACAACCCGCAAGTTCACCCCGATCCTCAAGCGCGGGCCACGCCTGTCCCCCAGCGAGATCAACGTGATCCCCCCGGAGGACCTCGGTATCGATGTCCCGCCATCGGGCGTGCAGAAAGCACTTCCGTATGTGATGGGTGGGTGCATGCTCGGCATGATCGCGATCATGGTCTTCAGCGGCATACGTCAGCTCTCGCCGTTCATGTTGATGATGCCGTTGATGATGGTGATGGGCGCGGTGGGCATGTTGGCCAGCGGCGGCAGCGGGGGCAAGAAGGTGCCCGAAATCAACGCCGACCGAAAGGAATACCTTCGTTACCTCGCTGGCTTGCGGACCCGGGTTACTTCCTCGGCCGCAGCGCAGGTGACGTTCTTCAACTACCACGCACCGCATCCCGACGATCTACTGTCAGTCATAGGCACTCACCGTCAGTGGTCACGGGCGGCCAACGCCGAATTCTATGCGGCGACCCGGATTGGCACCGGCTCCGAGCCTGCGGTCGACCGACTGTTGAAGCCGGCGGTGGGCGGTGAACTCGCCGGCCCTGCGGGTGCCCCTCAGCCGCACCTCGAACCAGTCAGCCACATGTGGGTGACGAAGTTCCTTCGCACCCATGGATTGATCCATGATTGCCCGAAGTTGGTGCTGTT
This sequence comes from Mycobacterium sp., assembly GCA_049608285.1. Classification (GTDB taxonomy): domain Bacteria; phylum Actinomycetota; class Actinomycetes; order Mycobacteriales; family Mycobacteriaceae; genus Mycobacterium. The sequence continues at coordinate 5,817 of JBMYXJ010000073.1, forward strand.
GAGGGCATTTCCCACGATCGCCGTCGGCGGTGACCAGGACGGGGCGGCGGGGCTCTTGCGAGCGATAGTCTGCCATCTGGCGGTATTTCACCCGCCGGACTTGCTGCAGATTCGGGTATTGACGGACAAACCCGACGACGCGGACTGGGCGTGGATGAAATGGTTGCCGCACGTGCAGCACCAATCCGACACCGACGCGGCCGGCGCCACCCGGATGATCTTCACCCGGCCTGACGGCCTCAGCGACCTGACCGCACGTGGCCCGCACACAGCCGACGCGACCCCCAGCGGCCCGTACGTGGTGGTCGTCGACTTGACCGGCGGCCGGGCGGGATTCCCGGTGGACGGCCGTTCTGGGGTCACTGTGGTCACTTTGGGGAACCATCGCGGCTCCGCGTACCGGATTCGGGTCGAGGCGAACGGTACGGCCGACGACGCACTGCCGAAGCAGCCCTTCCGTCAGGTCGCCAGCCAGGTGGACAGCATGACGCCCGGTCAGGCCGGCCGGGTGGCGCGCAAGCTGGCCGGATGGTCGACCACCGGGACGATCATCGACAAGAGCACCAGGGTGCAGAAGAAGGTCGCGACGGAGTGGCATGAAATCGTCGGCGCACAAAGCGTCGAAGAGGTTACACCGGCGCGCTGGCGGATGTTCACCGACACCGATCGTGACCGGCTGCGGATTCCATTCGGTCACGAGCTCAAGACCGGCGATGTCATGTACCTCGATATCAAAGAAGGCGCTGAGTTCGGCGCGGGTCCGCATGGCATGCTCATCGGCACAACCGGCTCGGGCAAATCGGAGTTCCTTCGAACTTTGATCCTCTCGCTTGCTGCCACCCACCATCCAGACCAGATCAATCTGTTGCTCACTGACTTCAAAGGCGGTTCAACATTTCTCGGTATGGAAAAGCTCCCGCACACCGCAGCGGTCGTCACCAACATGGAGGAAGAAGCCGAGCTGGTTAACCGGATGGCAGAAGTTCTCACCGGCGAACTAGACCGCCGGCAGTCCATCCTGCGGCAGGCGGGCATCCAGGTCGGCGCGGCCGGGGCGCTGTCCGGGGTGGCCGAGTACGAGAAGCACCGGGAGCGCGGGGCCGACCTGGCGCCGCTGCCCACGCTTTTCGTCGTTGTCGACGAGTTTGCCGAGCTGCTACAGAATCATCCGGACTTCATCGGATTGTTCGATCGGATTTGTCGAGTGGGTCGGTCGCTGCGCGTGCACCTACTCCTGGCCACCCAGTCGCTGAACACCGGCGGGACCCGTATCGACAAGCTCGAACCCAACTTGACCTATCGAATCGCACTGCGCACCACCAGTTCCGCGGAATCAAAAGCCGTCATCGGCACTCCGGAAGCGCAGTACATCACCAATAAAGAGAGCGGTGTCGGATTCCAGCGGGTCGGGATGGAGGACCCGGTGAAGTTCCAGACCGTGTACACCGGAAACCCTTACGAGCCTACAGAGGCGACGACCAGCGAGGGCAATGCTGCGCCGCCTACCACGGGCCGCAGCGTCCGTGTCCATCACTTCACGGCCGCTCCGGTCTCCGACGCAACGGTGACACCGTGACCTCGAGCGAACAAGATCAGAAGGTGTTGCGCGAGGTCGTCCTCAATCAGCTCACCACCGGGGCAAACCATGCCTATCGGATGTGGTTACCACCATTGGCCGATCCCACACCTGTCAACGAGCTCATCTCCCGCGACTACGACCGTCGCCCGCTTCGGATCGGGCTGGGGATCATGGACGAGCCGCGTAGACACCGCCAGGAAGTGTGGGGCATCGATTTTTCGACCGCGGCGGGCAACATTGCCATCGGCGGAGCCCCGCAGACAGGCAAGTCTACGTTCCTGCAGACTCTGATCCTGTCGGGCTCCGGGTCGCACACACCTCGCCAACTGCAGTTCTACTGCGTTGACATGGGAGGCGGCGGCCTGATGTACATCGAGGACCTGCCGCATGTCGGTGGGGTCGCCACGCGGGCCGAACCCGACCGTGTCAATCGGGTGGTAGCGGAGGTGAAAGCAGTTCTGCGGCAACGCGAGCAGACGTTCAAGCAGTACCGGGTCGGTTCGATGGCCGACTATCGGCAGCTGCGCGAAGATCCGGATCATCCGGCATCGGAGGATCCTTTCGGAGACGTCTTTCTGGTCATCGACGGATGGCCGGCCTTTTCCGCAGAGTTCACCGATCTTGAAGCCGTGGTTCAAGACATCGCGGGGCAAGGCCTGGCATACGGCGTACACACCGTGATCTCGACGCCGCGCTGGACGGAACTCAAGGCGCGGGTGCGTGACTACCTTGGCACCAAGGTGGAGTTTCGGCTGGGCGATGTCAACGAGACTCAGGTGGATCGCATTACGCGCGATATTCCGCTGAACCGCCCTGGGCGCGCCGTGTCGACCGACAAACACCACCTGATGATCGGGGTGCCGCGACTAGACGGGGTTCATAGCGCAGAGGCTCTGGTTCCTGCGATCTCGGCTGCCATCCAGGAAATTGCAGCTCGCCATACCGACGAGGCCCCGCGAGTAAGGGTGCTGCCCGACCGCGTCTACCTCCACCAGCTAGATCCCAACCCGCCGGGTCCGGAATCGGACTACCGCGACCGCTGGACCATTCCGGTCGGCACACGTGAGTCGGATCTCACAGTTGCGCACAACCAAATGCACACCAGTCCGCACCATTTGATCTTCGGCGCATCAAAGTCCGGCAAAACCACGATCGCGCATGCCTTGGCTAGGGCTATCTGCGCCCGGAACAACCCCGAACAAGTGCGATTCATGGTTGCCGACTACCGGTCGGGCCTGTTGGAGGCCGTGCCAGAGACACATCTGTTGGCAGCTGGTGCGATCAACCGCAACCACACAACCCTGGAGGCATCGGTCAAGGCGTTGGCCACCAACCTGGCCCAGCGGCTGCCCCCGGCAGAGTTGACACCAGCCCAATTGAGATCACGTTCATGGTGGTCAGGCCCGGATATCGTGCTGCTGGTCGACGATTGGCACATGATCGTGGCGGCCGGCGGGATGATGTCGCCCATGGCTCCGCTCTCGCCGCTGATTCCTGCGTCCGCAGACATCGGTTTGCACCTCATCGTGACCTGCCAGATGAGCCAGGCGCACCGGTCCACGATGGACAAGTTTGTCGGCGCTGCCTACGGGGCAGGGACGCCGACGATGTTCCTATCCGGGGAGAAGCAGGATTTTCCGTCACGCGAGATCGTTGTGAAGAATAGGCCCCCTGGCCAGGCATTCTATGTAACACCTGATGTTAAAGAAGTGATTCAAGCGGCGTATGTGGATCCGCCGGAAGAAAGAGTGTAAGCAGCACTCTCCGAGCGAGGTTAGAATTGCTCTAACGCTCAACCAGCAAATGGTGGACACACCGCGAACGCAATACATATAGGGAATTCCCAGGGTTTTCCCAGGCGTATCGCTGCCGGTTGGTTGACAGTGAATAACCTGAACGCGTTTACGAAATAATGAGAAATAGTGAGGAGTGCAACAAATGCAGCCATTAGCCCACAATGCGGGTGCCATAGGGGTCGGCGGTCAGGTCACTGCT
>JBMYXJ010000074.1:0-9383 GCA_049608285.1 Mycobacterium sp.
GTGGCCTCGTGGCCGCCCAGCGACCTGGGCGTCATGAGCTTGAAGAGTCCGGTGTTGTCGAGTGCGCCAACGACGGGGTCAGACATCGTGCCGGCAGTTTCGATACCGTCGGCTTCAGCTTCGATGAGCTCGCGCAGATCTCGGGCGGTGTTGTAGAGAGTCATGTCAGGCTCCTAGGTGCGCGCTGGGGGATGGGTGTTCCCGCTGGTGATATTGCCGAGGCATTGGAAGTCCCCGGTACGCGAGAACGGCTGCAGTTATTGGCCGGCACACACATCATGGTAGGGGCGCGCGGTCACGGGGCTTCTTCACCGCGCTGGCACCACATCGGCCGCGCCCTGCTTCGACCTACGGTTAGTGGGAGGCTTGTTCTCGGCTTTTAGGCTCGGCGAGTTCGGGTTCATCGCAATGCTGTTGGGGTAACGGTTAGGAGAGGAGGGCCCGATGGTGGTTTCGCGACTGATCGGTCGGCGGTTCACTCAATTGGTGGATTCCTTTCGCGCACAGTTGTGGCCGGTGCCGACCATCGGCGTTGTGCTCGCGGTCGTGGCGGGGGTCGGTTTGCCGCGCCAAGAAGCCACCCTGCACAAATGGTTGCCGGTGGCGGTGGCCAGTGGCCTGTTCGACGGCGGACCCTCCGCGGCCCGCGATGTGTTGGCAGCGGTCTCGGCATCGCTGATCACGGTGACGTCGCTGACCTTCTCGCTGACGGTGCTCACATTGCAACTGGGCAGCACCCAGTACTCACCACGTCTGCTAAGAACATTCGCGCGCGATGGCTTCGTCCAATTGACCCTAGCGGTGTTCTTGTCGACCTTCGTCTACGCCTTGACCGTGCTACGCACAATCCACGACGACGCCTCCGATAGCGGGATTTTTGTGCCGAAGTTCGCGGTGACGGTGGCCTACGTGATGGCCCTCATCAGTGTCATCTGCTTGGTTCTATTCCTCGCGCATCTCGTTCGTGAGATCCGCGTGGAGGGAGTCCTGCGTACCGTTTACATCGATGCGCTCGCCTCGGTGCGAACGATGTTCCCGCAAGCAGAGTCCGCCGCGCCCGGAGAACCGCCATCGGCACCTCCATCGGCGAGCCGTCTCTGCGCAACCTCCTCGGGATTCTTGGTCAGAATAAAGACCCAGTCGGTGCTCTCGGCCGCGATAGCCGCCAACGCTGTGGTGCGGCTCGAAAGCATGCCCGGCCACTGGCTGGTCGAGGGCACCACGATCGGCTTCGCCTGGTCGACCAAGCCGGGAGCCGAACTCGCAGGCGAGCGTTTAGCAAGGCTGCGCGAGCGCGTGGACTCCGCCGCACGCACCGGACCAGAGCGGATCCCGGTGCAGGATGCCGGTTATGGCTTGCGGCAATTAACCGATGTCGCGGTCAAGGCCCTATCGGCAGGAATCAACGACCCCACCACTGCCATCCACACACTCGGTTACATCTCGTCATTGCTATGCGACCTGGCACAGCGCCAGCTCGGTCCTGAGATTCTGTATGACGATGACGGGGTTGCGCGAGTGATTCTGCGACACCCGGATTTCGCGGAGTTGCTGGACATGGCGATATCTCAGCCCCGCCGGTACGGTGCGGCCGACCCGGAAGTGCTGTCGAAGTTGCTTCGGCTGCTTCATGAGGTTGCGTGGTGGACGAGCACTGCCGAACAGAGATCAGCGATAGGCGACCAACTGTCCCGGCTCCAGCACACCGTTTCCCGACAGCGCTTCGACACCACTGAAATGGAGGATTTAGCGCAGCTTGGTCAACGGGTGGAGGCCCGTCTCGCCGATGGCGGGCAGCCGCGACTATAGCTGCGGGCCCACGGCCGTCTATCCCAGGGTTGCGTTCAGGACCCGCTGTTTGGTGGCGTTGGGGATCAGTCCGGGACGTCAGAGAGCCTGCGCGCCAGGAAAGGCTGTAGGGACAGCAGGTATCCGGCTAGCACTACCAGTGGTGCCGCTAGTGGCAGCCACGGGACTTGCACCGGTACCGCCACGGCTACGGTCACCACGGCGGCGAATCCGACGGCGGCGAACATGGTCGGCACCGTGGCCCCGCCCGTACTGTGCCGCAACACCAGATAGGCAGTGGCGGCAAGCCCGGCCAGTGCGGTGTACATCGGTGCCGGATCGGCGAGCACGACGGTGAACACCGTCAGCAGTACCGCGACAGTGGCTGCGGGGCGCAACCACCCAGCGACCAGTACAGCGGCCAGCGCTGCGGCGGCCATGATCAGTGCCGGCGGGCTGGCGCGGTGCCCCGCTGCTCCGACCATCAGCACTCCGAACACGGTGGGCAGCAACAATTTCGCCGACATCGAGGTCACCGCGGAGCCCCAGTCCGTCGATCGGGTATCAGTGCCATCGCCTGATCGAGGGTGGCACCTTCAGGCCAGCCCACGATGTCAACACCGACGGTAGCCATATCGCGGTACATAAAGGACCGGCGTAGTGCCCACATGCGGTTGACCAGCAGATCGTGCTCACCTTCTAGCGGGCTGCTTTCCAGCACATCCACGGCGACCACAGCATGGCCTCGCTTGCGCAGGTCGATCAATGCCAAAGCGAACTCCGTCTCGAGCATGGTGGAGAAGGCCACGACTATCGCACCCGGCGGTACGGCGGACCGGGGCGCCAGGGTGCCCGTCGCACTTTCGAAGGCGTCGGACGCGCCGAGGATCGTGTCAAGGATCCGATAGAACTGCCGCTGGCCTACATCGGCGCCCATCCAGCGTGTGGTTCGGCTGCCGAGCGCCACCAGGCCGGCTCGATCGCCGTAGCGCAACGCACTCTGCACCACTTGTGCCGCACCGCGGGCCAACCGATCACTGGCGGCAGTGGCCGGACCTGGTGGTTGCGGATAAATGTCTATGAGGACTACCACTTCGGCGGCCCGGTCAGTAAGCCGTTCAGTGACGTGCAGCGCGCCGCGGCGAGCGCTGACCGGCCAGTTGACCGTGCGCAGCTGGTCACCGGGGACATACGGTCGGATGCTGGCGTACTCCACGCCGGGACCGGCGTGCGGGGTCAGGTGGGTACCCAGCCGGTCGAGCAGGTCAGTGCGCGGAATCTCCGTGGATTGCGGCGCAGCCAAGGGGAACACACACACCTGCGCTGCGTCGGCCGTGGCGGTGCCCTCCAGCAGACCACCGCAGCCGAGTACCCGCACGGTTGCCTGCACCGGGTAGCGGCCCCAGCGGGCCGCCTGTGCGGCGACGGTCTGCCCCGACCCGATACCCCCTTCTTCTGACAGCACCTCGAGTTCCATTCCGGGCAACGCCGAGAAGTCCAGGCCGACTACACCGCCGTCGTCGGCCTCAGCCCACACTTTGACTTGCACTTGCTCGGACTCGAAACATCGCTGCAATCCGGGCTGCCCGTGCACCTGCACGGTTGGCAGCGGCCGCTGCCAACCTACCGAGCACAACACGCCGAGCATCGGCGCTGCGAACGCGATGAGCTCCCATCTGCCGGTGAGCAGGGCGCAGGCTATCGCCACGCCGGCACAGGTTGCGATCGAGCGGGTCAGCGGGGATGCCTGCCAACGCAACTCGGTGACGGCACCAGCCGGTTTGACGGATTGATCGCCGGCAGAGGTCATCGCGCCCCCCGCGCCCTGGGCACGGGCAGACGCTGTAGCAGCTCGTTGACGACATCAGAGCCCCGCACTCGCCGGACCCACATCTCGGGTCGCAAGCTGATCCGGTGCGCCATCGTGGGTACCGCAAGCGCCTTTACATCCTCGGGGATGACGTAATCACGGCCAAGCAGCAACGCGCGGGCCCGTGCCAGCTGTACCAGATCGAGTTCAGCACGCGGACTGACCCCGACGGCGACCTGCGGATGCTGCCTGCTCGCGGTGGCCAACGAAACCACGTACTGCAATACATCATCGTGGACAGTCACTTGTTCCACCGATTCCTGCATGGCCAACAGGTCTCGGGCATCGACCACCTGCTGCACGGTTGGGCCAACCGATCCCCGATCTAGGCGGCGACGAAGCATCCTGGCCTCTTCCTGTTCAGACAGGTACTTCAGTTCCAGCCTGAGTGCGAATCGGTCCAGTTGCGCCTCCGGCAGTGGATAGGTGCCCTCGTACTCGATCGGATTGTCCGTCGCCAGCACCAGGAAGGGCTCGGGCAACCGGTGGGTTGCCCCGTCGATGCTGACCTGTTGTTCGGCCATCGCCTCCAACAATGCAGCCTGCGTCTTGGGCGGTGTCCGGTTGATCTCGTCGCCGAGCAACAGGTTTGTGAAAATCGGGCCTCGGCGGAATTCGAATCGGCCCGCCTGCATGTCGTAGATCGTTGAACCAAGCAGATCAGCAGGCAACAGGTCGGGAGTGAACTGCACACGGGTGAAGTCCAGCCCAAGCGCAGCGGCAAAAGACTTTGCGATGAGCGTTTTTCCCAACCCCGGAAGATCCTCGATAAGTGCGTGCCCACGAGCAAGCACCGTGATCAGGATCAAATTGAGCGCCGGACGCTTGCCGACCACCACCCGGCCGATCTCATCAAGTACCGATTCGCACAACGCGGTGGTCGCCGCCGGCTCGGGCTCAGGTGTCATAGCCGCTCCAAGCGCTGCAGGATGTCATTGAGGGTGTCGCGGCCGGGCCCAGGCTCATGGGTCCCGGCCCGGGAGATATTCTCCGGATCCACCCACTGCCACAGCTGTTGGCCGAACAGCATGCGACCGGTGGCGTAGAACCCATTCGGGTCCTTGGCTTTCCGCTGACCCGCCGCCAGCTCGAACTGCCGCGCTAACATCGGGCGCAGGCGGCGGTCCCAGTCGGCGCGCGACCCGTCCGACCACGCGATTAGCGTCTCGGTACCGGCCAGCCAGCGGCGCAGGGACGCCCCGGTATCGCCGGTGGCGACGTCCTCGACGGAATCGGCGGCGTGATGAGTGAGCAGCCAGCGCGCAGCGACCACTACACCGGCGACCGCAGCGCCGGTTACCGCCACCACCAGATGCCGGTCGAGGGCTGTGAAGGCAAGAACCTGCACCACAGAAACCAGACAGACCCCGGAGATCACCAGTTGCTTCATGTGCCCTGCAATTCGCGCTGAACAACGCGCAGCGCCCGCACCGCATCCGCGCGGTGACCCTCGTTCATCACGTGCGGGCTGAATCGGGCTTCCTCGAACAGTTCGACAAGCTCAGAAGCGCTGCGAGCCTGCAGCGCACGGTGTTCGACCGCTCGGGCCAACACCTCCGAGGGCGTGTCCGAAACCCGCGGGGTAGCACCCGGCGACTTCTCCAGCTCCCGTTCCATCGCCGCATAACAGGCGATGATCGCTTCGCGAGGATCGCGACTTCGGTCGCCGATTTCGGCGAGCCCGAGTTCTGCGGCCCGCACGAGATCGGGGCCGGCTTCCGGAGCGACCAGCCAGGCGTCTTCCGCCGCGGGCTCAGGGGTCGTCTTGCCGGCACGCCGCATCCCGGTCAACGTCGCGATGATCGAGAGGACGAACAGCGCGATAGTGGCTGCCCCGAGGTAGCCCAATAACTCACCGCCGCCACCGGAGGGTTCTGGTAGTGCCGTTTCGCTTTGACCCTCCCCCGTCGGGGCCGAATCAGTTTCCGGAAGAACCGTAGATTCGGGGTCTGTCGCCGGCACCGCGTCGAGGTCGAATCCCGACTCCCAACGTGGCAGCAGCAGAACCACCAGCAGCCAGGCCGCCACGAGGGCCGACACGATCAACATCAGCCGCCACGGCACCCTTATACGCCCGCCGCCGGACTCGTCCGACAGCTCGCCCGCAGCCGGCAACCTGGGGCGGCGGCGCAGCTGGGCGACAATCCCGATGGCGATGATGGCGACCGACAGCCCGAGCATGACGAAGGTGGCGACAACACTGCCCTGGCCGCGGGGCGTGGGTTCAGCAGGATCGGGCGCAGGTTCAGCCCCGGGCAGATGACCGCGCAATGCTACGGCGGCCAACAACAGCAACGCGATCACGGCAACCGTGCGCGCTACCGCCTTGCTCTCACCGGGCATCAGCCCACCCTCGCTGAGTGCCGAGGACCGGGACGGCCGTCGGCCTGAGCACATCGTGGCACGTGGCGAGCACCACCCGCCGGGAAAGCGCGTGCTACCCGGTCAGAACATTTGCCAATCCGACGCACCGTCGGGCTGGGTGTACCAGCCACCGTTGGTGTTCTTGATCACGATCGCATCGCCGCTGCCAAAGTTATCGAAGAACCACTGCGCATCGGCGGGACTGATGTTGATACAACCATGGCTGACGTTGCGCTTGCCCTGGTCGCTCACCGACCACGGCGCGCTGTGCACGAAGATCCCGCTGTTGTCGATCCGGACGGCATCTTGCACCTTGACCTTGTATCCCTCGGCGTCGGTGATGGGCACCCCGTATGTCGAGGAGTCCATCACCATGTCGGCGAACTTCTCCAACACGTAGTAGGTGCCGTTCTTCGTGTCGTGGCCTGACTTACCGAGCGACACCGGGATGGTCTTCTCCAGCACGCCGTTGCGTACGACTTGCATCTCCTTTGTGCTGTTGTCGATCGTCGCGACCAACTGCTCCGGGACGGTGAAACTCGACTTGGTGCCTGCGGCGTCGATGTTGACCACCGTGCCGGCCGGCCAGAAGTCCTGGGGCCGCCAACGCACCTGGCTATCGGTGACCCAGTAGAACCTTCCGGGCACCGGCGGATTCGACGTGATGTGAATCGCGTCCTGTGCCATCTTCCGGTTGGCGATCGGCCGTTGGAAATTGATGTAGATCGGCTTGGCGGCGCCCGCGATCGACCCGTTGACCGGGTTGAACGACGGGGGGATAAACGGAGGCTGTCCAACGAACGGATTCGGGTTCTGTCCACCGGGTGTGCCCGGAGGAATGGGCAACGGCTGCCCGGGTATCACGGCCAGCGGATCGGCCGGGGCCGGCGCAGGTGGCGGTGGCGCTGGCGGGAACACAATCGGATTGGCCGGCGGCGACGCGAACGGGTCGACAGGCGCCGGAGCCGGGGCCACACCGGGTTGCGCAAGCGCCGACGGTGCGCTTAGGACTAGTCCGGCGGCGACGGTCACCGCCATCAAAGACCCGATCAGCCGACGTTTGTTTCGCTGCAGCATGCGTATACCTCCAGTTCAGCGATTCAACTCAAGTGTGGCACAACGTGGGAGTCACCGGGGTCGTCGAGCTTCTCCGCCTCGATCTAGCAACCGCGCTGACCTGCAATGATACCGATCGCCCACACCACAATCGTTACCCGGCCTGACTGAGAGAAAGTGCACGTTTACCCATTGGGGCACCAGCAGGGCCCGCAGAAAGACGGACAACACGACGGTGCTGCGACTCGCAGCGGAACGGGAAAGGGTCAGGGGCTTTCCTATGTGGCGTCCGAACGGTTAGGACCGGACCAGGCGAGCGATGGCCGCTGACGCTTCGGCGAGCTTGGCGTCGGCCTCCGAGTCCCCGGCGGCAACGGCTTGAGTCACGCAGTGGCCCAGATGTTCGTCCAGCAGCCCGAGCGCGACGGACTGCAGGGCGCTGTTGACCGCACTTATCTGGGTAAGAATGTCGATGCAGTACTTGTCCTCGTCGATCATCTTGGCGACACCGCGGACCTGCCCCTCGATGCGACGCAGCCGCCTGGCGTAATTCTCTTTGTGCGCCGAGTACCCATGGTCGGCCGCGCTGTGTGCGCCGGCTCCGTCGGCGGCTCTGTCGGCGGCTCTGTCGGCGGCTCTGTCGGCGGGCGAATTCTCACTCATGGCCGGCTGCCTTCCAAGATCTGCTGCATCTGCGTGATTTCGGCTTCCTGCCTCGCCGCCATTGTCCGGGCCATAGCTACGGCGTCGACGTTCAGGCCGTTGGCGATCTCGGCATCGGCCCTCTCGGCGGCCCCCTGCTGGTGACTGATCATCGACGTGAGCCAAAGGACGTCGAACTCGGTGCCGCGCAGTGACTTCAGCTTCTCCATGGTCGCGTCGTCGACTATCCCCGGCATGTCCGGGCCTTGCTTGGCTTGGCCTTCCCCGCCTTCCCGCGCGCTGGGGCCGGTGCGGGCCTCCGGGTTCTCGCGCCACTGCACCAGGAATACGTTCATGATGTTGATCTCGGGCTGCTGGGCCGCCACCATCCGGTCTGCCAGCTCGGCCAATTCGGGGTTGGCGGTGCGGTCAGCCACCAGGTTCGACAATTCGATGGCCTGTTGATGGTCGCTCACCACGTTGGTGGCGAACAAGACGTCATCAGCGTTGTAGCCCGCGGGCGCTCCGGTAATCACCGGCGTCTCGGAGGTCCCGGAGCCGGTCTGACCGCTTGGAGTGGAGTCGGCCTGGCTGGTACAGGCCGCAATCGTGAGGGCGGTAACCACAGCGACCAGAGCAGCGACCATGCGTGTGGGGATTGGATTCATGGACCTAGCCTAGTAGTACCCCGCAGGGGTATTGATAGTGGTTGGACCGGCGAAACACGCCGGGGCATACTGGGCCCATGCCCTCAAGCCCTGACATCAAACCGCGCAGCCGTGACGTCACCGACGGCATCGAAAAGGCCGCGGCACGCGGAATGCTGCGCGCGGTAGGCATGGGTGACGACGACTTCGCTAAATCACAGATTGGCGTTGCGTCGTCGTGGAATGAGATCACCCCCTGCAACCTTTCGCTGGACCGGCTCGCCAAGGCCGTCAAAGAGGGCGTGTTCGAAGCCGGCGGATATCCGATGGAGTTCGGCACCATCTCAGTGTCCGACGGTATCTCGATGGGCCACGAAGGCATGCACTTCTCGCTGGTGTCGCGCGAGGTCATCGCCGACAGCGTCGAGACCGTGGTGCAGGCTGAACGGCTCGACGGGTCGGTGCTGCTGGCGGGCTGCGACAAGTCGCTGCCCGGCATGCTCATGGCGGCAGCGCGGCTCGACCTCGCCAGCGTTTTCCTCTATGCAGGGTCGATCCTTCCCGGCCGCGCCAAGCTCGCCGACGGCACCTTCAAGGACGTCACGATCATCGACGCCTTCGAGGCTGTCGGCGCCTGCGCCCGCGGCCTGATGCCGCGAGAGGACGTCGACGCCATCGAGCGGGCCATCTGTCCCGGGGAGGGCGCCTGTGGCGGCATGTACACCGCGAACACGATGGCCTCGGCCGCCGAAGCGCTCGGCATGTCGCTGCCCGGGTCTGCCGCCCCGCCCGCCACCGACCGCCGCCGTGACGGCTTCGCCCGCAAGAGCGGTATGGCCGTAGTCGAACTGCTACGCCGCGGGATCACCGCGCGCGACATCCTGACCAAGGAGGCATTCGAAAACGCCATCGCGGTAGTGATGGCCTTCGGCGGATCCACCAACGCTGTGCTGCACCTGCTGGCAATCGCCTCTGAAGCGAACGTGGAGCTCACCCTTGAGGACTTCACCCGGATC
>JBMYXJ010000075.1:0-9326 GCA_049608285.1 Mycobacterium sp.
ACCGCGTACGAGCAAGGAGAGCGCCAGAGCCCCTGCATCCTCTGGTTCGGCAGACGCTGCAGAGGGCACGACCGATGCCATTGGGGGCGCCGACGCAATCGCCATCGGCGAGTCGATCCGCGATTCCATTGCGGCAGCAGCAGAACGGGCCTCCGAGCAGCGATTCGGCTCAGCTGCACGACGGGCGGCAATTCTGGCCGCGGTAGTCTGCGTGCTTACCTTGACTATCGCCGGGCCGGTGCGGACCTACTTCGGGCAACGCACCGAAATGATGCAGATCAAGGCCTCAGAAGCCCAACTACGCGAACAGATCGCCGAGCTCGAGCAGCAGAAGGACAGGCTGGCGGATCCGGTTTTTATTGCGGCACAGGCGCGCGAACGGCTGGGTTTCGTGATGCCAGGAGAGATCCCCTATCGGGTGCAGCTGCCGCCGGGGTCCGCAGTGCCTGGTGCGCCCTCCGGCGTACCGCTTCCGGCCGACAACAGCGACCCTTGGTACACGGCGTTGTGGCACACTATCGCTGATGCACCGCACGGTATTTCGCCGGCATCGCCTCCCGCTCCGCCCGGCGTCCCCGGTGTGCCCGAACCTGCCGAGCCCAGCACACCCCCGACCGGTGGTTGAGCGATCTGATCTCGATGCCGTTGCGCGGCAATTGGGACGCGAGCCCCGCGGCGTGCTCGGGATCGCCTATCGGTGCCCCAACGGCGAACCCGCGGTCGTGAAGACGGCGCCGAAACTTCCTGACGGAACCCCATTTCCGACGCTGTATTACCTGACCCATCCGGCACTGACGGCAGCGGCCAGCCGACTAGAGTCCTCGGGAATGATGCGGGACATGACGGGGCGCCTGGCGCATGATCCCGAGTTGGCCGCGGCCTACCGCCGGGCTCACGAGTCCTATCTGGAAGAACGCGACGCGATCGAATCGCTGGGTACGACATTCTCTGGCGGTGGAATGCCTGACCGGGTCAAGTGTCTGCATGTCGTGGTCGCGCATTCTTTGGCGAAGGGACCCGGGGTGAACCCGTTCGGCGATGAGGCGCTGTCGGTCCTGGCGGCCGAACCCGCAATGGCCGGGATACTGGATCGGGGGCGCTGGACGTGAGCACAGAGTGAGAGCCGAAGCTGGATCGCGGGTGCGCAGGGTTGCCGCCGTCGACTGCGGAACCAACTCCATCCGCCTGCTCATCGCCGACCTCACCGACAGCGGACTGACCGATGTGCATCGCGAAATGCGCATCGTGCGTTTGGGTCAAGGCGTGGACGCAACGGGGCAGTTCGCCGCCGATGCCCTGGCACGTACACGCGCAGCGCTGTCTGGCTACGCCAAGTTAATGCACCGTTACGAGGTTGGCGCAGTGCGGATGGTGGCGACCTCGGCGGCGCGCGATGTCGCCAACCGCGAGGCCTTCTTCGACATGACCGCCGAGGTACTCGATGCCGTCGTGCCCGGTTCAGTGGCCGAGGTGATCGCCGGCACCGAGGAAGCGGAGTTATCGTTTCGCGGGGCGATCGGCGAATTAGATTCAAGTGCAGCACCTTTCGTTATGGTCGACCTCGGCGGCGGATCCACCGAGGTTGTGCTGGGCTCCGATGATGTGCTGGCCAGCTACTCGGCCGACATCGGCTGCGTACGCCTCACGGAGCGCTGCCTACACTCCGACCCGCCCACTGAGGAGGAGATCGGCTCTGCGCGCGCCATTGTGCGTGCCGCCCTTGCAGACACGCTGCCGCTGGTGCCGATCGAGCGGGCCAGAACCTGGGTTGGCGTGGCGGGAACCATGACGACGTTGTCCGCTCTTGCGCACAAGATGACCACCTATGAGTCCGCGGCTATCCATCTGTCCCGGGTGGGGTTCGGCGATCTCCTGGCGGTGTGTGCCGATCTGCTGGCGATGACGCGCCGACAACGGGCCGCCCTCGGGCCAATGCATGAGGGCCGCGTCGATGTCATCGGCGGGGGAGCGATCGTCGTGCAGGAGTTGGCCGCTGCGCTGGGCGCGCGGGCAGGCATCAGTGAACTCGTGGTCAGTGAGCACGACATCCTCGACGGGATCGCGCTGTCGATCGCCTGAGCGGATGGCTTGGCCGGCGGTATGGGTCCGTGACCAGAGTTTCGCAGGCGTCGCGCTTCCCACGAGGGCGACTGCGAGCAAGGGTGGCTGCGAGAAAAATCGTGATGGGCCGCGACGATCAGGATCGCAGAATCGGAGCGAGTGCCTCAAGCACAGCGGGGTCCTCGATGGTCGAGGGCACCGGCTCATCCCGGCCGGCTGCGATCCCGCGCATGGTTTTGCGCAGAATTTTGCCTGACCGTGTCTTCGGCAATGCCGGGACAACTGCACCAGCTCATCGGCGAGGTTGTCGGTCGGTGCACCCGCCTTGACGACTACGAGGCCCCGCGGGGCTTGTCCTTTGATCTCGTCGGCCACCCCGATCACCGCGCATTCGGCCACCGCCGGGTGGGTAGCCAGCACTTCCTCGATCGCACCCGTCGACAGGCGGTGCCCGGCAACGTTGATGACATCGTCGATTCGGCCCATCACGAACAGGTAGCCGTCTTCGTCGAAGTGGCCGCCGTCGCCGGTGAGGTAGTAGCCGGGATGTTCGGATAGGTATGACGCCTGGAAGCGGTCCTGGGCATTCCACAGTGTGGGCAGCGTGCCGGGCGGTAACGGCAGGCCGATGCAGATGGCGCCCTCCTCACCGGTCTCACAGCCGCCCCCGTCGTCGTGAAGGATCCGTACGTCGTAGCCGGGCATGGGGACGGTGGGGGAGCCCGCCTTGGTCGGAAGCTGTTCGGCGCCCATGGGGTTGGCCGCAATTGGCCACCCCGTCTCGGTCTGCCACCAGTGGTCGATCACCGAAATGCCGAGCTTCGCGCCAGCCCAGTGATAGGTGTCTGGATCGAGGCGCTCTCCGGCCAAAAAAAGGTACTTCAGCGCCGACAGGTCGTGCCCGGTCAGGTAGTTGCCATCCGGGTCCTCCCTGCGAATCGCCCGGATCGCTGTCGGCGCGGTGAACAGTGCCTTCACGCGATGTTCGGCGGCTACGCGCCAGAATGCGCCGGGGTCGGGGGTGCCGACCGGTTTGCCCTCGTAGAGCACGGTCGTCGCGCCTGCCAGCAGTGGCGCGTAGACGATGTAGGAGTGGCCGACCACCCACCCGACATCAGAGGCGGCCCAGAACACATCGCCGGCCTCGATGTCGTAGATGTGCCGCATGCTCCACAGCAGCGCTACTGCGTGCCCGCCGTTGTCGCGGACGATGCCCTTGGGCTTGCCGGTGGTCCCCGAGGTGTAGAGGACGTAGAGGGGGTCGGTCGCGGCGACCGGCACTGCCTCGACGGGCGTCGCGGCTGCCATCACATCAGCCCAATCGAGGTCGCGCCCTTCGATGAGGTCGCAGCGGAGCCGATCACGTTGCACCACAACGCAATGCTGCGGTGGATGCTCAACCATGCTGATAGCGGCGTCGAGCATCGGCTTGTATTCGACTACGCGCGCCGGCTCGATCCCGCACGATGCGGATACGACTACCGTCGGGCGGACGTCGTCGATGCGTACCGCTAGCTCATGCGGCGCGAATCCGCCGAAGACTACCGAGTGCACCGCGCCCAGCCGCGCACAGGCAAGCATGGCGATGGCGGCCTCGGGAATCATGGGCAGGTAGATGACGACGCGATCGCCCTTGCCGACGCCGAGGTCGCGCAAGGCGCCGGCGAACCGCGCGGTGTGGTCGAGCAGTTCGCCATAGGTATAGGTGCGGCTGGCGTCGGTCAACGCGGAGTCGTAGATAAGCGCCGGCTGGTCGGCGCGCCCACTGTTGACGTGGCGGTCCAGGGCGTTGGCGCAGGTGTTGAGCTCGGCGTCGGGGAACCAGCGGTAGAACGGCGGGTTGTCATCGTCGAGGATGCGTCGCGGGGGCTGTGACCACGTGACCGTGGTGGCGGCCTCGGCCCAGAAGGCCTCGGGGTCGGTGATGCTGGCGTCGAACAGGTCGCGGTACCGGGGCATGCCAGAACCGTAATCCTTTCCGATTAGTCTCAGGGGCATGACCAACCAACCCCCTCCGATCGGCGATGTCCGCAGGAGTTTTGTCACCGTCCGCGGGGTCCGATTCCACGTGACCGAGGCTGGTCCACTTGACGGCAGACCGGTGCTGGCGCTGCACGGCTGGCCCCAGCACCACTGGACTTACCGGGATTTGCTGGCCGACCCGCCGCCCGGGTTGCGCATCATCGCTCCCGATCTGCCCGGCTACGGCTGGTCGGGTCCGCCGCCGCACCGCTGGGCGAAGGAGGACATTGTCACTGACCTGGTCGCGTTGATGGATGCCCTCGGTCTGGACCGGGTACTTCTCGTGGGCCACGATTGGGGCGGTTTTCTCGGTCACCTATTGACGCTGCGAGTGCCCGAACGCATCGACGGCTATCTCGCGCTCAACATTGCTCACCCGTGGGTGCCGCCAAAAGTGATGGCTCGGCATGCGTGGCGATTCTTGATGTACCAGCCGCTGATTGCGTTTGCTGGAGTGCCGGTGCAGCGACGGACCCGATTTCTGGACCGTCTCTATCGGGGGGCCTCAGAGATCGACGCGCAGACTGCGCGGGTGTACACCGAGCGCTTCCGTGACCCCGTCGTGGCCCGCACCGCGCGGGACACCTACCGGACGTTCTTATTGCACGAGATCCCGAGAATGGCGCGCGCTGGTGAGTCACGGCGCTCGACCGTGCCCACGCGCGTGCTGTTCGGCAAGAACGACGCCGCCATCGCTACCGAACTGGCCGCCCCCGAGACTGCCCGCGCCGACGATTACACCCTTGAAACGGTGGATTCTGGGCACTTCATCGCCGATGAGCATCCGGAGTTGGTGCGGGCCAAGTTGATCGCCCTCGCCGCCGAGGTACCCGCTCAGTAGCGGATTCCGGCGGTACGTCAGCGTTCGACGACACCCTCGGCTCGCGCTTTAGCGACCATTCGGTCCCATGCCCGCTCGCCGACCACGTACACGGTCAGCACTGTGGTCACCGCGACGGAGGAAACGGCCCAGTATGCGAGGTCGGGGAAAGACGCGATGCTGGCCAGCAGCAGCAGCGCACCGCTTCCCGCCAACGCCAGGACGATGACCGCGCGCGACCGCCAACCTTCTTGGAACCTCCTGGCGACAACCCACCGATGCTCCGTTGTGCTTGCCATATCTCCACGGTGCGACCGGCTGCTGAGATGCAGCTCACAGATACCTAGGGAATTCCTATGAAAAGCGGGGTTCTTGCTGGGTGGTGCAGTGGATGCCGCCACCGCCGGCAGCGATGCCGTCGATATTGATCTGGACGACGTGGCGGTCGGGGAAGAGCCGTTCGAGTTCCTGTTTGGCGGTGTGATCGGTGTCGGGGTCGCCGAATTCGGGGGCGATCACGGCGCCGTTGCAGACATAGAAGTTTATGTAGCCGGCGGCGAAGTCATCCGATCTGAAATCCGGCCGGAGTTTGCTGGGCGACTCGAGTACGACGACCTCAAGTGAACGCCCCTGGGCATCGGTCGCCGACTTGAGGATGTCCAGATGGCGCACGGTCACTTCGTGGTCGAACGACTCCGGATCCGGGTCAAATCCCGCGATCACGACGCCGGGGCGCGCGAAGCGGGCATAGAAGTCGGTGTGGCCGTCGGTGATGTCCTCACCGGCGACGCCGGGTAGCCAGATGATCTTGTCGAGTCCGAGCAGTGGCCCCAATTCGGCTTCGACATCGGCTTTCGACCACCCAGGATTGCGATTCGAGTTGAGCACACAACTCTCGGTGATCAGTGCGGTTCCCTGGCCGTCCACCTCGATCCCGCCACCTTCGAGAACCAAATCGGTGGTTAACACCTGCACCCCTGCCCGGGCGGCGACGAAGTCGGCAACGTCGGCATCCTGATCGAAATCCTGCTTCTCACCCCAGCCGTTGAAATTGAAGTTCACCGCCGCCGTCGTACCGCTTCCCATGACGAACACCGGTCCGGTATCGCGCATCCAGAGGTCGTCCAGCGGCGCTTCGATCAGTTCGACAGACGGCCCGACCAGACCACGAGCCAGGTCGAGTTCGGCTGGCCGGACCAGCATTGACACCGGTTCGAACTGTGCGATCGTTTGTGCGATGGTTCCCAGATTGCGACAGACCTCGGGGAGCAGTGCGGCCCCCCAAATCGCCTCGCTGGCTCCGAAAGCCATCCAGGTTCGCTTGTGTGGCTCGCCTTCTTCGGGCATGCGCCATGTCCGCTGACCGTCGTGGCCGTCACTGCTGGGGCCACCATCGGCCGAGGGCTCGTCGCTGGTGCAACCGGCGGCCAGCAGAGCGCCGACTGCGGCGACGCTCGACTGAAGGAAGTGGCGTCTGACCATCACGTCGTTCTCCCCTCACTTCTACCGCCGGAGTCTATTTCCCGGCCAAGAACTCAGACAGTGCAGGTGAATTGGTGACAGCTGAGCCTGCGGAACTGCGGCGACTGCCTGACTCTGAAGTACCCTCTGAGCTGCAAAGCCCCCATAGCCCAATTGGCAGAGGCAGCGGACTTAAAATCCTCTGATCTGGTCGTTTGTTGTGTTTGGTGTAGGTGGTAGCGATTGGAAAATTACTTTCTAGCTGCGGATATGGCGTTGGCAACATTGGTGGGTCTTGAGGACGAACGAAACCACTGCGGTATTCACTGCGGTATTTCCTGGTCAGCTCCTAAGCGTCGGTCGAATTGGGGAAGTGGCTCCGCAGGAGTGCACTGACATGCAGGTAGTTACGAATCGCTGACTGCTTTGTCGCGAACCAGGACCACTAGGAGGTTTGATTGAGACGGGTGCGTTGAGTGGTTGACAAATTGCGGCATGCGGGTGGTGGCGGCGTTGAATAAGGGCGGTTGAATCCTGACTTACTGCGGACCGGCTGCGGACGGGTGAGTCCCGTCCCGTTGATAGTTCAGTCCCGCCTTGATTTCCTCGACGAACGCGCCGGCTTCTCGTGGGTGTTGACGAGCCCACAGATCGGCGACACGGATGAGCACGTGTTGTCGACCGTAGCGTTCTCCCAATCGGTTGACCCAGTCGTGCTGGTCCTCGCCTTCGAGTTCATCGAGAACTTCAGCGAGTTGGTCGCTGGGAGCTCCGAGGGCATCCGCTAGCTCATCCAATTGGTCCGCCAGTGACTTGAACAGCGCGTCTGGATCGTCGTCGGCCGGCAGGAAGACGGCTGGCCACTGGCGAGAATCTGAGCGATCGACGTTGATTCTCTGATCGCCATCGAAGACCAGCGCGAACGCTACATCGAAGTTGGGAGGCCGGGGCATTGATCTTCGGAGCGTGACGAGGTACCCGACCCCATCCCCCCACACGATGCTCGTGGCCCGCGACAGCCCATGATCTGCAAGCTCGAGAAGGGCACGCGTAAGCGAGTAGGCGGACTCATCCTCGCAATATAGAACCAGTTGTATCGGAGGGGAGGCGAGAAGTGTGTTCCCGGCACTCGGGTCGTCCTTGCAGTGAATTGCTTGCAGCTGACTACCAGTGAATCGCAATAGCATGAACGCCGAGTGTTCACGCGCTTGCCGGATCATCTCTTCTGAATGCGTTGTGACGACGACTTTCCAAGTTCGACTTAAACAAATACGAAGGATATGTTGTAAAAGCGTCGATACGCCGACTGAAGGAAGGTAGGCGTCAGGCTCGTCAAGCAGTAGGGTCAGCCCTTTCTCCTCGCGGTACTGCTCAAGAATCCAAAATAGGAAGTGTACGCAGAATTCCCCCAGGCCCATGTCGCGTGAGGTGTATTCAAGCCCTTGACGCGACACTTTGAAATATGGGATTAGGCTCTGCTCGCCAGACCAACAGAACCGACGGGCAACCTCTGGATCGCTCGGTTCTACTTCAAATGAGTACCACTCCACTTTGTCATAATTTCGTCCGACTATTTGGGACACCGCTGAAGTCATATCGTCATCCAACGAAAGGGGGGTGTACTCCTCTGTCATACCGTCGAAGTCGACTCGCGATCTGAGGATAATTAGAGCTTGTTCCGCTAGATGATAGAGGTCGATTAGGATGCCGCTAACACCGTCGAGAGCTGTGATCGACCGCAGGACGCGGGTCTTACCCGCACCGTTCCTTCCGCCGAAGACGAGACATGGCTGTGATAGATCGACGCTTATACCGTCCGGCAATACCCGTACGTCTGGGGCCATGTTGGCGTTGGCGCGCTTCAGAGCCTTCCAGGAATGTTCAAACTTTGAACGCCTCATTCGGGCTTATTCTCGTAAACGATTGGATTCCCCCAATCAGAGGATTCGATGAATTCGAAAAACACTGATTGAATAGATGCTTGCTGTGTGCTACGGAGCCTGGCAAGAAGTCTGCCCGATTGTTTTACGCCGGGTGACTGCAGAAATTCTTGAGAGTACAAGTGAATTGCCAAATCGCGGGCCCGAACTGATGAAACGTCAGTCACGCGGTATGAGGCACGATCGTCGTAGATTCGGAGAACTTCATACATTGGTGACAGATCGGAGGAAGATGGATCTAGATCGCCGCGTTTCACCCTAGCGCGATCCTGCTCGAACGAGCTCAGCAGTGAAAGCGGAATCGTAGATGCGGTCGATGCCCAATGGCAATAAATTATCCAGGTCTGGAGCGTTCCTTTGTTGAAGCGCACACGCTGTTCCGGGCAGTTCCGGATTTCTTCGAGAAGCAGGTTTCCGGCGCGTTCGACTTCATCTGTTACTTGCTGACCAAATTCTGAACCTCGATAGTACCTCTCTACGACATTATTATTGATGTGGGTACCCAAGTTGCCCAATTCGAGTGTGACGCAAACTCGTGCGATTATGTCGTCGTAGGCCAGGCGGCCATTTGCGAATCCGATGGTCTCACGTCTCAGGAGACCACCCTCTGTGAGTTTTAGTACAATATCTTTGACTTGGTCACGCGCAGGGCCATGGAGCGCATTTCGCTTCTCGGAAGGGGTTAAATTATATGATTGATTGAGTCGAAAAAACAGCTCATTTGGTTCTTGTGGGCTGTGATCCTTTAGAGTAACTATTTGAATTGGGAAGCGGTTGATGGCCTTCCTTACATCTTCGGGAAGTTTGGAGTATTTGAGACCGTCTAACGCGGCGACCCTAGGGTCTATTGGTTCAATATTCCCGTCTACGGCAATGCGGTCTGCAAAAAAGTCGCGTACCGTTGTTAGGCGTTGTTGTCCGTCGAGAACAAGTTCATTTCTGTCGGAGTCCACGACGATGTGAATAGCAGGAACATACCATCCACGCAATATAGTATCGATTAGGCGCTGGCGTCGTTTGGC
>JBMYXJ010000076.1:0-9282 GCA_049608285.1 Mycobacterium sp.
CGGCGGATACCCGACAACACTGCCGAACCCGGGTGTGTACGCCCGGCACAACGCGGTTGACGTGCCGGCCCGGCTGCCCGACGGCTCGGCCTCCGAACTCTCGGTCAGCGCGATCCTGCAGCTGCGCTCGGTTCCCTCTGACGAGGACGGGGATGAAGACGGCGACGGTGACCGCCGGTGAATCCAGACAACTATCTCTACCTTTCAGCGCTACTGTTCACCATCGGCGCTGCGGGAGTGTTGTTGCGCCGCAACGCGCTCATCATGTTCATGTGCATCGAACTGATGCTCAACGCAGCAAACCTGGCATTCGTCGCGTTCTCCCGCATGCACGGGCACCTCGACGGGCAGGTGGTTGCGTTCTTCACGATGGTGGTCGCCGCATGTGAAGTAGTGATCGGTCTGGCTATCATCATGACCATCTTCCGGACCCGACGCTCAGCCAGCGTCGACGAAGCCAGTCTGTTGAAGCACTGATTTCTGCCAGCGGCACACCAAAGGGGGTTCGTGAACATGACAATTGACACTTCAGGCTCGGCGGGTCGCCCACCGCAAGGTGCGAAGGAATCACCGATCGGCAAGGGGTGGGTACAAGGCGTCGCCCTGGTCATGATCTTCGGCTTCTTCGTCATGGGGATCCTGGCCTACCGCACCTACGCAGCCTCGATGCCCATGCCGGACAAGGTGGTCAGCGAATCCGGCGGGGTGCTGTTCACCGGCGAGCAGATCACCCACGGGCAGGAACTGTTCCAGGCACGCGGTCTCATGCAGTACGGCTCGGTGCACGGCCACGGCGCCTACCTCGGCCCCGACTACACCGCCGACTATCTGCGACGCGCCACCGATGATGTCACCGCACAGTTCGAGCGCGACGGCGTACCGCAAGTGCACGACCGGGTGGTCGAGGAGTTCCGAACCAACCGCTTCGACGATGCCACGAAAACCCTGACTTACACCGACGCGCAGGCCGCCGCCTTCGACCGCCTCCGTGAGCACTACACGGATCACTTCGGAGCGGACGCCAGGAAGAACGGACTGTCGCCCGATCTCATTACCGACCCGGCCGAGATCGACGACCTGACCGCGTTCTTCTCCTGGAGCGCGTGGGCGGCGGCCGCCGAACGCCCGGGGCACAACTACACCTACACCAACAACTGGCCTGCTGAGCCTCGGGTGGACAACGGCCCCACCGCGGATCTCATTGTCTGGTCGGCTCTCTCGTTGGTGGCGCTGCTCGGCGGATCCGGCATCTTGTTCGCGATCTACGGCCGCTGGAGCCAGAAGGTCGGTTGGCATGCCGAAGACACGCCCGGCATTTCCTACAAGCAGCCCGGCGAGGTGACGCTGACCCGCTCGCAGCGGGCGACAGTCTGGTTTTTTGCGATCGTCTCGGCACTTTTCTTGGTGCAGGCCCTACTCGGGGCGCTCACCGAGCACTACCGTGCCGACCTGTCGTCGTTCTTCGGTATCGATATGGCGCAGTGGCTGCCCTACAACCTGGCCAGGACGTGGCATGTGCAACTGGCGCTGCTGTGGCCGGCGGCGGCGTTCCTGGCCGCGGGAGTCTTCCTGGCGCCATTCATCACCCGACGGGAACCCAAGCGACAGCACTGGCTGGCCTACGGTCTACTGGGCGCGCTGGTGGTGGTCGTCGTCGGATCGCTGACCAGCGAGGCGCTGTCGATCTTCGGCCTCATCGAAGAGGGCAGCCTGTTCTCGCAGCAGTGGGAATATCTGGACCTGCCCCGGATCTGGCAGGTACTGCTGATCGTGGGCCTGTTCCTGTGGATCGCCATAGTCTTTCGCGGTCTACGGGCAAGTCTGAAGACCTCCTCGAAGACCAGCATGCCGTGGATGTTCTTCTTCGCCGGATTGGCGATTCCGGCGTTCTACGCAGTCGGCCTGCTGGCGGGCAGCGACACGCACTTCACGGTCGCGGAATTCTGGCGGTTCTGGGTAGTGCACCTGTGGGTCGAGGACTTCCTCGAACTGTTCACCACAGTGATGGTCGCGTACATCTTCGTACTGCTCGGGGTGGTCCGGCAACGGATCGCACTCGGGATCATTTTCCTCGACATCATCTTGTACTCGGCGGGCGGCGTCATCGGCACGATGCACCACCTGTACTTCTCCGGAACCCCGGTCGAGCACATGGCGCTCGGGGCATTCTTCTCGGCGGCCGAGGTAATTCCCCTGACATTCCTCACAGTGGAGGCCTGGACCTTCCTTCAGTTGGGTTCCCGCCAACAAACCGGGGATAGCAAGCCCTTTCCGCACCGCTGGGCCGTGATGTTCCTGGTAGCGGTAGGGTTCTGGAACTTCGTGGGCGCCGGCGTGTTCGGGTTCCTGATCAATCTCCCGATCGTGTCGTACTACCAGATCGGCACCGCGCTGACCGCCAACCACGCGCATGGGGCGATGATGGGGGTCTACGGCATGTTGGCCGTCGGTATTGCGATGTTCGCCTACCGCTACATCATCCCGGCCGATAAGTGGCCAGAAAAGCTTGCGCGACTGAGTTTTTGGTCGCTCAACATCGGCCTGGCCTGGATGATGTTCGCCACTCTGCTGCCACTGGGCGTGCTGCAGCTCTACCACTCGGTCAACGACGGCTACTTTGAGGCTCGGTCGCTGGGCTACATCACCCAGCCCGGAAACGTCTTGCTTGAGTGGATGCGCATGCCCGGTGACATCGTCTTCATCGGTGGCGGAATCCTGCCGTTCATCTGGATTTCCTGGCTGGCGATCAAGGGCTTCTGGCAGAGCAGAAACTCCGATTTCGCCGATGAGTTACCTGATAATCCGTTGTATAGCGAACTGCCCGCAGGTGCGGCAGCCGGCGAGGAAGGGCACAACAAGCCGTGACGGCTCCCGACATCGCGACCTGGCTGGTAGCGGGGTACGCCCTGCTGCTAGCCGCGGTGGCGTGGGGTTTCGACCTGATGGCCAAGCGGGCATCACACCGGGCAGCGGCCTGGCGCACCGGTGGATTCGTTTATCACCCCGATCACGATGCCTGGCAATGCCCGGAGGATGAATGGCTATGGCCGTCCTCATTCGACCCCAACAATCGGGTTATGCGTTACCGCGCCAGACCCACCGTCTGCAATCACTGTCCGGTAAAGGTCGACTGCACAACCTCACATCACGGACGCGAGATCAGTCGGCAGGTCGACCCGTGGCCGTTCTCCGAGGCAGGCCGCTTCCATCGTGGAATCGCCTGTGCGCTGGCCGGGCTGGCGATCCTCATGCCGCTGGCCCAAGTCCTCATCACACGCAGCGGTGCCGATCTGCTGGTAGGAGGCGCTGCAGCCTTGCTCGTAGCGATGATCTGCGCTCCGCTATTCCGGCATCTGTGGGCAGCGAAGGTGACCCCTCCTGAGCACCTCCCCCACCGGAGCGCTCACGAGGACACCGTGGCTGCCGCGATCGACAAGTACTCGACGAAATGGGGAGTGGGATCGGCGAAGAAGGACAGTGACGTTTGATGACATGGATATTTGTCGTGGCGGCCGCGTCGGTCATCGTCCCCATCCTGTGCTTCTCCCTGAAAGTGCTGCCCGAATACGAACGCGGAGTGGTGTTCCGCGGCGGCCGCCTCCAACAACTGTATGGACCGGGTGTCAAGCTCCTGATCCCGGTGCTGGATCGCCTGGTCCGGGTGGATCAACGGGTGGTCACTTTGACCATCCCACCGCAGGAAGTGATCACCAAGGACAACGTGCCGGCCCGGGTCAATGCGGTCGTGATGTTCAGGGTCATCGATCCGGTGAACGCGATTGTGGCAGTGGAGAATTACTCCGTCGCGACGTCACAGATCGCCCAAACCACCCTACGGTCGTTGCTGGGCCGGGCAGATCTCGACACGTTGCTTGCACACCGCGACGACCTGAACCAGGATCTGCGAACGATCATCGAGAAGCAGACCCAAGATTGGGGCGTACAGGTTCAGGTCGTGGAGATCAAAGACGTCGAGATACCCGAGTCGATGCAGCGTGCCATGGCGCGTGAAGCGGAGGCTGAACGCGAGCGGCGCGCCAAGATCATCAATGCGCACGGAGAGCTGCAGGCATCTGACGAACTGCGGCAAGCCGCTGACACGCTCTCGAAAAGCCCCGCGTCGCTTCAATTGCGCTACCTGCAGACCTTGCTAGAGCTCGGCGCCGACCAAAACTCCACCGTGGTGTTTCCACTGCCGGTGGACATCATCACGCCGTTTCTCAAGTCGATAACCGCAGCTCGCGAGGAGGGTCCTACGTGACCGCACCCGTGTGGCTGGTAATCGCGCTCCCTCTAACCAGCGCAGTGATTCTGCTGCTTGCAGGCCGGCGCTCCGATCGGTGGGGCCATCTGCTGGGCACACTGACCCCAATCGCGTCATTCGCTTGTTGCGCAGCCCTGTTCGTCGACATGCTTGGCCGCGACTCCGATAGCAGGTCGATCCACGAGTCACTGTTTTCATGGGTTTCGGTTGGCGTACTGCATGTCGACTTCGGCCTGCAACTCGACCAGTTGTCAATGTGCTTCGTGCTACTGATCACCGGCGTCGGTTCGTTGATCCACATCTATTCCATCGGCTACATGGCCGAGGGCCCAGGTCGTCGCCGATTTTTCGGCTACCTCAACCTGTTTCTTGCCGCCATGCTGCTGCTCGTGCTCGCCGACAACTACCTGGGCCTGTACATGGGCTGGGAGGGCGTGGGTCTGGCGTCCTACCTGCTCATCGGATTCTGGTCGGACAAGCCGTCGGCTGCCACTGCGGCCAAGAAAGCGTTCGTGGTGAACCGGGTCGGCGACATCGGTTTGGCGGTGGCCTTGATGGTGATGTTCGCCGCCGTCGGATCCGTCTCATTTTCCACGGTTTTCGGCGCCGCGCCCGGGCTCACCGAGGGCACGTTAACCGCGATCGGGTTGATGCTGCTCTTGGCCGCGTGCGGCAAGTCCGCTCAGGTTCCGCTGCAGTCCTGGCTCGGCGATGCGATGGAAGGCCCGACACCGGTTTCGGCACTGATCCACGCCGCCACGATGGTCACCGCGGGCGTGTATCTGATCGTGCGGTCAGGCCCGGTCTTCGATCTGGCCCCGCATGCTCAGACCGCGGTGGTTGTCGTTGGTGCGGTGACACTGCTGTTCGGGGCGATTATCGGTTGCGCAAAGGACGACATCAAGAAGGCGCTGGCCGCCTCCACGATGAGCCAAATCGGATACATGGTGCTGGCCGCGGGGCTGGGGCCCGCCGGGTACGTCTTCGCGATCATGCACCTGTTGACACACGGATTCTTCAAAGCCGGCCTGTTCCTGGGAGCCGGTTCGGTCATGCATGCCATGGACGACGAGGTGAACATGCGCCGCTACGGCGGACTGCGAACGGTGCTACCGATCACCTTCGCGACATTCGGGCTTGGTTACCTGGCCATCATCGGCGTGCCGCCGCTGGCCGGCTTCTTCTCCAAAGACGGGATTATCGAGGCTGCACTCGGAGCAGGCGGCATGAAGGGCGCCATCCTCGGTGGCGTAACGATTCTGGGTGCGGGCATCACCGCCTTCTACATGACTCGGGTGATGTTGATGACGTTCTTCGGGCCCAAACGTTGGGCCGAGAGCGACGACGCGACGGGTGGGACCCACGGCCTACATCCGCACGAGTCCCCCGCGGTGATGACGTGGCCGATGATCCTGCTTGCGGTCGGCTCGGTCACCGCCGGCGGAGCGCTAGCGATCGGGGGCACGCTTGAGCACTGGCTGGAGCCGGTGGTGGGCGCGCACGAAATCCACCACGTGCTGCCGGTCTGGGTGCTCACAGTGATCGTCTTGTCCGTTGTGGCCGTGGGCATTGCCATCGCCTACCAGATGTATGGCTCGCGACCGGTTCCTGAGGAGGTTCCTGTGGGGTCGGCGCTGACGGTGGCGGCGCGCCAAGACCTCTACGGCGACGCATTCAACGAGAAAGTGCTGATGCGCCCGGGTGCGGTCATCACCGCGGGGCTGGTGGAGATCGATGACGAGGCGGTGGACGGCGCGGGCAGCGGGCTGGCCGCAGCCGTCGGTCGCCTCTCCGATGGCCTGCGCCAGCTGCAGACCGGGTTTGCACGGTCATACGCCCTGTCGATGCTTGCCGGAGCTGTCCTCGTCGTCGCAGCGATACTGGCGGTGAACCTGTGGTGACTTCGTTTTCCTGGCAGACGGCATTCCCCTGGCTAACGGCGCTTTGGGCGATTCCCATGCTTGGCGCGGTGTCGGTGATGCTGCTACCCGCCACTCGGCGCACTCTGGCGAAATGGGTCGCGCTGGCGGTGTCGTTGGCGGTACTGGCGGTCACCGGGGTGGTGGCTATCGGGTTCGACCCGGCCGGGCAGCAGTACCAGTTCGTCGAGTCCCACACCTGGATACCGTCGTTCGGTACCGGCTACATCCTCGGCGTCGACGGCATCGGGTTGGCGCTGGTCGTGCTCACCGCGGTCCTGGTGCCCCTGCTGATCATCGCCGGCTGGAACGACGCGCGCGACCGGCTCAGCTGGGGTGGCCGCTCAGTGCATATCTACTTCGCACTGACACTCGCCGTCGAAGGCATGGTGCTGGTCTCGCTCGTGTCGCTGGACATCCTGCTGTTCTACGTGTTCTTCGAGGCCATGCTGATCCCGATGTACTTCCTGATCGGCGGGTTCGGCGGGGAGCACCGGAGCGCGGCGGCGGTGAAATTTCTGCTGTACAACCTCTTCGGCGGCCTGATCATGTTGGCCGCGGTAGTCGGCCTCTATGTGGTGACCGCACAAAGCGACGCCTTCGCCGCCGGAACGTTCGACTTCCGTGAGATCGTCGCAGCGGTGGCCAGCGGCGAGTTCGTGGTGAACCCGATGGTGCTGCATCTGCTCTTCGGCGGCTTCATGTTCGCCTTCGCTGTCAAGGCACCACTATGGCCGCTGCACCGCTGGCTTCCCGACGCAGCGGTCGAGGCGACACCGGCCAGTGCGGTGCTGATGATGGCGATCATGGACAAGGTCGGCACCTTCGGCATGCTCCGGTATTGCTTGCAATTGTTCCCCGAATCCGCAGCCTATTTCAGCCCGCTGATCATTACGCTCGCAGTAATCGGGATCGTCTACGGCGCCATCCTCGCGATCGGCCAGACCGACGTCATGCGGCTGATCGCCTACACATCGATCTCGCACTTCGGCTTCATCATCCTCGGCATCTTCGTGATGACCAGCCAGGGGCAGTCGGGGTCGACGCTGTACATGGTCAATCACGGCATCTCCACCGCGGCACTGTTCCTGATCGCCGGGTTCCTGGTATCCCGGCGAGGGTCTCGCCTCATCAGCGCATACGGTGGTGTGCAGAAAGTGGCACCGGTGCTGGCTGGAACCTTCCTGGTGTCCGGCCTGGCCACGCTGTCACTGCCCGGCCTGGCCCCGTTCATCAGCGAATTCCTGGTCCTCATAGGCACATTCACCCGCTACCCGGCCTTTGCCGTCATAGCCGCCAGCGCGCTGGTGCTCTCCGCGATCTACATTCTGTGGATGTACCAGCGAATGATGACTGGGCCCGTGCCCGACGACTTAGCCGCGGGCACGCACAAGCTGCCCGACCTAGTGCCGCGTGAGATCGCGGTCGTCGCTCCGCTGATCGCGCTTCTGTTGGTGCTCGGGGTGTATCCAAAACCCGCGCTCGAGGTCATCAATCCCGCGGTCACCCACACCTTGATGACTATCGACCAGCATGACCCGGAACCCACTATGGCGGAAGGCCCGGCACGATGAGCCTGCCCACACCGTCTGTCGAATACGCGTTGATCTCCCCCATGCTCATCGTGCTCGGTGCGGCTGTGCTCGGCGTCCTCGTCGAGGCGTTCCTCCCCCGCCGGCGACGCTACGCGGCTCAAGTGGGCCTCAGCCTCACCGCACTGGTTGCGGCATTCGTCGCTGTCTTGACGATTGTCGGAAGCCTGCACGGCGGCAACGGTTCCAGCGCCGTGATGGGGGCGGTAGCCATTGATAAGCCCGCGCTCTTCCTGCAGGGCACCATCCTGGTGATTTCGGTGCTGGGCCTTCTGCTCATCGCGGAACGCCGGATTGCGATCGCGGGCAAAGACCTCGACGGGCCCCGGAGTGCTGGACTAGACGCGTTCACACCTCAGGCCTCGGCGATTCCGGGAAGTGTCATCGAGCAGCAGTCCACCAGGGCGGGTCTCGTTCAGACCGAGGTGTTCCCGCTGACCATGTTCGCCATCGGCGGAATGTTGATCTTCCCGGCGGCCAACGATCTGCTAACGATGTTCATCGCGCTGGAAGTGCTGTCGCTTCCGTTGTACCTGCTGTGCGGGCTGGCGCGACGGCGACGGTTGCTTTCGCAGGAGTCGGCGCTGAAGTACTTTTTGCTGGGCGCGTTCTCGTCGGCGTTTTTCCTTTACGGCGCAGCCATGCTGTACGGCTACGCGGGCACTCTGACCCTGCACGGTATTGCCGACGCGGTGGCCTCGGACGCCGGAAAACCGTCTCTGGCGCTCATCGGTATCGGCTTGCTACTGGTCGGTGTGCTGTTCAAAGTCGGCGCCGTGCCGTTCCATTCGTGGATTCCGGACGTGTATCAGGGGGCCCCTACCCCGATTACCGCGTTCATGTCTGCGGCCACCAAAATCGCCGCGTTCGGCGCGACGCTGCGCCTGTTCTACGTGGCACTTCCTGAGCTGCACGCCGACTGGCGGCCCGTGCTGTGGGCGATCGCGATCCTGACGATGGTGGTCGGAACGGTCATTGCGGTCGCCCAAACCGATGTGAAGCGGATGCTGGGGTATTCGGCGGTCGCACACAGCGGCTTTATCCTGGTCGGTGTGATCGCCGGCAACGAGGCCGGGCTGTCATCGACATTGTTCTATTTGTGCGTCTACGGTTTCTCTACGGTCGGAGCCTTCGCCGTGGTGAGCCTGGTGCGCAACGCCGATGGTGAAGAGGACACCGCATTGACGCGGTGGGCCGGCCTGGGCAAGCGTTACCCCGTTGTCGGCACTGTCTTATCGCTGTTCCTGCTGGCATTCGCCGGGATCCCGTTGACCAGTGGCTTCGTCGGCAAGTTCGCAGTATTCAAGGCTGTCGGCGAAGGTGGCGCAATCCCGCTGGTCGTGGTGGGCGTGGTTGCCAGCGCTATTGCGGCGTACTTCTACGTGCGGGTGATCGTATTGATGTTCTTCACCGAACGTCCCGAGGACGCCCCTGCGGTGGTGGTTCCCAGCGCGCTGACTACTACTGTCATCACCACCACCGCGGCCGTTACTTTCGCCCTCGGCGC
>JBMYXJ010000077.1:0-9131 GCA_049608285.1 Mycobacterium sp.
CAGGCAATGGAGTTGGACGATCACGACTCAACACACTGAACTGATCACATCGACCTGCTCGACCCACGACGACCTGTTCGACCCACGACCTGGTAGGACTCCTACCAGCTAGCAAGGAGGAAAGAAATGGATCCCACAATCGCGGCCGGCGCGCTCATCGGCGGTGGACTTCTATTGGGGGGCGGTGCCATCGGCGCGGCTATCGGAGATGGTGTCGTCGGTAGCGCGCTGGTGAGCGGAGTCGCGCGGCAGCCTGAAGCTCAGGGAAGACTGTTCGTCCCGTTCTTCATCACTGTCGGCCTGGTCGAGGCCATGTACTTCATCAACCTGGCGTTCATGGCGCTGTTCGTCTTCGCGACCCCGGTTGCGTAGTCGGCTTGGAATCTTGAGCCATGGGTGACCTGAGCACAACCATCCTCGCCAAGGAGGAGGGCGGCGGTAACTTCTTGCTGCCCAACGGCACGTTCATCTTCGTGCTGCTCATCTTCCTGATCGTGCTGGGTGTCATCGCCAAGTTCGTCGTGCCTCCGATCAGCAAGGTGCTGCACGAACGTGAGGTGATGATCGCTAAGACCAACGAGGACACCCGCAAGTCGGCCGAATTGTCTGCCGCCTCGCAGGCTGACTCGCTCAAGGTAATGACGGAGGCTCGCCGCGACGCTTCGACGACCCGAGACGAAGCTCGGGGCGAAGGCCGCAAGATCCTCGAGGAGATGCGCGGCCGGGCCAGTGCAGAAGCTGGGCAGACGCTGCAGCAAGCAAATGACCAGCTTTCTGAGGAAGGCCGACAGACCACCGCAGAACTGCAGTCGTCGATCGAGTCTTTGTCTGAGACCCTGGCCAGCCGCGTGCTCGGCCTGGACGTCACCACGACGACCAGTCAGGGACGGTGATTCATGTCGACATTTATCGGTCAGTTCTTCGGGTTCCTATTGGTCGTTTTCCTGGTTGTGCGGTATGTCGTCCCACTTATCCGGCGGATGATGGTCGCACAGCAGGACACGGTGCGTAGCCAACTGGAGGAGAGTGCCGCTGCCGCCGAGAAGGTGCAGCAGGCTGACGCCGAGCACGCTAAGGCAGTGGCGGCGGCAACAGCCGACGCCGCCAGGGTAGTTGAAGAGGCGCGCGTTGATGCGCTGAATATCGCGGAGCAACTGCGGGCACAGGCCGATGTAGAGGTTGAACGCATCAAGGTCCAGGGCGCAGCTCAGGTTCAACTGTTGAGGCAACAGCTCATCCGAGAACTTCGGCAGAACTTGGGCACCGAATCCATCCACCGTGCAGGCGAACTCGTGCGCCAGCATGTCTCGGATGCGAGCCGGCAGTCGGCGACCGTTGACCGGTTCCTCGATGAGCTGGATGCCATGGCCCCGTCGGAAGTTGTGGTCGCCGATTCCGTGGGTGCCCAGCTGCGCGCTACCAGCCGGGACTCACTGGATGCCGTGGTCGCGCGGTTCGACGAACTCACCTCGAATGTCGCCGCGGACCGTCTGACTGCAGTGGCCAGCGATCTGACGTCATTCGCGAAGTTGCTGCGGTCCGAAGCGGTGCTGGCGAAGTGCTTTTCCGAGCCTGCCGACGCCGGAGACGGAAAAGCCGGACTAGCCGAAACGCTGCTGTCAGGCAAGGTCTCAGACACCGCACTCGAAATCGTCAAGACCGCGGTGTCACAGCGCTGGTCGAGCGAGGCAGATCTCATCTTCGCGGTGCGGCATGCCGCAAGGCTGGCCCTGCTGGTGCGGGCCGAGCGAAACAACGAGACCAGCGAAGTCGAGGATGAGCTGTTCCGGTTCGGGCGGGTGCTGGACTCGGAGTCGCAGCTCAACCAGTTGCTGAGCGATCACACGACCCCTGCCGAGGGACGGATCGGTCTGCTCGACGGCGTGCTCGGCGAGAACGCCAACTCGACGACTGAGGCGTTGTTGAACCAGACCATCGAACTGCTAGCCGGCGAGAGGGCAGATGTTGCGGCGCGAGAACTCGCCGGACTCGCGGTGGCCCGGCGCGGCGAGGTGGTCGCTCACGTCACTGCGGCTGCCGGCCTCACTGACGGGCAACGCAGCCGGCTCACGGAGGTGCTGACTCGTATCTACGGCCATCCGGTATCCCTTCAAATCCACCTCGACCCCGATGTGCTGGGCGGTCTGAAGATCGCCGTTGGCGAAGAGGTCATCGACGGCTCGCTGTCGTCACGGCTGACAGCGGCCGAGACCCAATTGCCCGACTAACAGAATTCGACACGACAGACACGAAGGCAGGAACCAAAAGCCATGGCAGAGTTGACAATCTCGGCTTCTGACATTCAAGGGGCGATCAAGGACTACGTCGCCAACTTTTCGGCCGAGGCCGAGCGGGAGGAGATCGGCACCGTCGTCGACGCCGGTGACGGCATCGCGCACGTCGAGGGCTTGCCCTCGGTCATGACCCAGGAACTGTTGGAGTTCCCCGGAAATGTGCTCGGTGTGGCGTTGAACCTCGACGAGCACAGCGTCGGCGTCGTGATCCTCGGTGATTTCGAGGAGATCGAACAGGGCCAACAGGTCAAGCGCACGGGCGAAGTGCTGTCGGTGCCCGTTGGGGACGGATTCCTCGGGCGTGTCATCAACCCGCTCGGTCAGCCGATCGACGGCCAGGGTGACATTGAGTCGGACACCCGTCGCGTGCTGGAACTGCAGGCGCCCTCAGTGGTTCAGCGCCAGGGCGTATCGGAGCCGTTGCAGACCGGCATCAAAGCCATCGACTCGCAGACTCCGATCGGCCGCGGCCAGCGGCAGCTGATCATCGGTGACCGCAAGACCGGCAAGACCGCGGTCTGCGTCGACACCATCCTCAACCAACGTGAGGCCTGGGAAACCGGCGATCCTAAACAGCAAGTGCGCTGCGTGTACGTCGCGATCGGCCAGAAGGGCACCACGATCGCCAGCGTCAAGCGGGCCCTCGAAGAGGGCGGCGCCATGGAGTACACCACCATTGTGGCGGCTCCTGCGTCCGACGCAGCGGGCTTCAAGTGGCTGGCCCCATACACGGGTTCGGCCATCGGCCAGCACTGGATGTACGACGGTAAGCACGTCCTCATTGTGTTCGACGACCTCTCGAAACAAGCCGACGCCTATCGCGCCATCTCCCTGCTGCTGCGCCGTCCGCCTGGTCGCGAAGCATTCCCCGGTGATGTGTTCTATCTACATTCCCGGCTGTTGGAGCGTTGCGCAAAGCTCTCCGATGAACTCGGCGGCGGATCGATGACCGGACTGCCGATCATCGAGACCAAGGCCAACGACATCTCGGCGTTCATCCCGACCAACGTCATTTCAATCACCGACGGGCAGTGCTTCCTGGAGTCTGACTTGTTCAACCAGGGCGTGCGACCGGCTATCAACGTGGGCGTCTCGGTGTCCCGCGTCGGTGGCGCCGCCCAGATCAAGGCCATGAAAGAGGTCGCGGGAAGTCTCCGATTGGAGCTGTCGCAGTACCGCGAACTCGAGGCGTTCGCAGCTTTCGCCTCGGATCTGGATGCCGCATCCAAGGCGCAGCTGGAACGCGGTGCCCGGCTGGTCGAGCTGCTCAAGCAGCCGCAGTACACGCCGTACTCGGTCGAGGATCAGGTTGTCGCGATCTTCCTCGGCACCAAGGGGCACCTTGATTCGGTTCCTGTGGAAGATGTTTCGCGCTTCGAGACCGAGGTCCTCGAGCACGTCAAGGCATCTCACGACGGCATCCTTAAGGAGATCCGGGAGACCAAGAAGCTCTCCGAGGACACCGAGCAGAAGCTTGCCGACGTCATCAACGAGTTCAAGAAGGGCTTCGCGGCCACTGACGGCAGCTCCGTCGTCGTGAACGACCCAGTGGCCGAGGCGATGGATCAAGAGGACGTCAAGAAGGAATCCGTGAAGGTCCGCAAGCCGGCCCCCAAGAAATAGACCCAAAATTATTGGATCTGGAGAGGGTCTGGAGAGCTAGATGGCAGCAACACTGCGCGAGCTTCGCGGGCGTATCAGATCGGCTGGGGCGATCAAGAAGATCACCAAGGCCCAGGAACTGATCGCCACGTCGCGAATCGCCAAGGCGCAGGCCCGAGTCATGTCGGCTCGGCCCTACAGCGCCGAGATCACCAACATGCTTACCGAGCTGGCCAGTGCGAGCGCGCTGGATCACCCGCTGCTTGTGGCTCGGGAGAACCCCACACGGGCTGCGGTTCTCGTGGTGTCCTCAGACCGGGGTCTGTGCGGAGGGTACAACGCCAACGTGCTGCGGCGGGCCGAGGAGCTGTTCGCGTTGCTTCGCGAAGAGGGCAAAGACCCGGCGATCTACACGGTCGGCCGGAAAGCCTTGGGGTACTACAATTTCCGCCAGCGCGCCGTTACCGAGTCGTGGACCGGATTCTCTGAGCGGCCCACCTACGAGCAGGCACGCGAAATCGCCGACACGCTGGTGACGGTATTCATGTCCGGCGTCGACGATGAGGGCGACGACCCCGGAGCGGACGGCATCCTCGGCGTAGACGAGCTGCACATCGTATTCACCGAGTTCAGGTCGATGTTGTCGCAGTCGGCAGTGGCACACCGGATCGCACCGATGGTCGTCGAGTATGTCGAGGACGAACCTGAGGACGAAGGGGCGCGGACGCTTTTCTCTTTCGAACCGGACCCTGAGGTGTTGTTTGGCTCATTGCTTCCGCGCTACGTCGCCACCCGGGTCTATGCCGCGCTGCTGGAGGCGGCGGCCTCGGAGTCGGCGTCGCGGCGACGCGCCATGAAGTCGGCGACAGACAACGCCGATGACCTGATCAAAGCTCTGACGCTGGCGGCCAACCGCGAACGTCAGGCGCAGATCACCCAGGAAATCAGCGAGATCGTCGGCGGCGCAAATGCGCTGGCCGACGCCGCACAATAGCGAAATCGAACATAGAAGCCCCCGTAGGAAGCGAAGAGAAAATGACTGCTACCGCAGAAGACATCAAGAGCGACATCAAGGGCGGTTCAGCCGGTCGCGTTGTGCGCATCACCGGTCCGGTTGTGGACGTTGAGTTTCCGCGGGGTTCGGTGCCCGAGTTATTCAATGCCCTGAACGCCGACATCGTCTTCGGGGATTTGGCCAAGACGTTGACACTTGAGGTCGCACAGCACCTGGGTGACAACCTGGTTCGCACCATCTCCATGCAACCTACCGACGGTTTGGTGCGCGGAGTCGAGGTCACCGACTCGGGCACCTCGATCTCGGTGCCGGTCGGCGACGGCGTCAAGGGCCATGTGTTCAACGCGCTCGGACATTGTCTGGACGAGCCCGGTTACGGTGAGGAGTTCGAGCACTGGTCGATCCACCGCAAGCCGCCGCCATTCGCCGAGCTTGAGCCCCGCACCGAGATGCTTGAGACCGGCCTGAAAGTCGTTGATCTGCTCACCCCGTACGTGCGTGGTGGCAAGATCGCGCTGTTCGGTGGTGCCGGCGTGGGCAAGACGGTTCTGATCCAGGAGATGATCAACCGCATCGCACGCAACTTCGGTGGTACGTCGGTGTTCGCCGGCGTGGGAGAACGCACCCGTGAGGGTAATGACCTCTGGGTCGAGCTCGCCGATGCCGACGTGCTCAAGGACACCGCGTTGGTGTTCGGCCAGATGGACGAGCCGCCCGGTACCCGTATGCGCGTCGCGCTGTCCGCGCTGACCATGGCGGAGTTCTTCCGCGACGAGAAGCAGCAGGATGTGCTGTTGTTCATCGACAACATCTTCCGGTTCACGCAGGCGGGTTCGGAGGTATCGACGCTGTTGGGCCGTATGCCCTCCGCAGTGGGATACCAGCCAACCCTGGCCGATGAGATGGGTGAGTTGCAGGAGCGCATCACCTCCACCCGTGGCCGGTCCATTACTTCGATGCAGGCCGTGTATGTGCCAGCCGACGACTACACCGACCCTGCCCCGGCGACCACGTTCGCTCACCTGGACGCCACCACGGAGCTGAGCCGAAGCGTCTTCTCGAAGGGCATTTTCCCCGCGGTGGACCCCCTGGCGTCATCCTCGACGATCCTGGATCCGGCCGTGGTCGGTGACGAGCACTACCGCGTGGCACAGGAAGTCATTCGTATCCTGCAGCGCTACAAGGACCTTCAGGACATCATCGCGATTCTCGGTGTCGACGAGCTCTCCGAGGAAGATAAGCAGCTGGTCAACCGGGCCCGGCGGATCGAGCGTTTCTTGAGTCAGAACATGATGGCTGCCGAGCAGTTCACCGGTCAGCCGGGGTCAACGGTGCCGCTCAAGGAGACCATCGAGGCGTTCGACAAGCTGGCCAAGGGCGATTTCGACCACCTGCCTGAACAGGCGTTCTTCCTGATCGGCGGTCTGGACGACCTGGCCAAGAAAGCTGAAAGCCTCGGCGCGAAGTTGTGATGAGGGTTCGCGCGAAGAACCGACAGCCCGGGCTTCGTCTAGTCGTAGACCGAAAGGTGGCGTGACATGGCCGAACTGAACGTTGAGATCGTCGCTGTGGAGCGCGAATTGTGGTCTGGTGAGGCGACGTTCCTCTTCACTCGCACCACCGCCGGCGACATCGGTATCCTGCCGCGGCACATTCCGTTGGTCGCCGAGCTCGTCGAGGATGCCATCGTCCGTGTCGAGCGCGAGAGCGGGGATGACCTGCGCATCGCGGTCGAGGGGGGGTTCTTGTCGGTTACTGAGGAGGCCGTTCGAGTTCTGGTGGAACGAGCGGAGTTCGAGTCCGAAATCGACGCCGACGCCGCCAAGCGGGACTCTGAGTCTGACGACGAGCACACCGCGGCGTGGGGTAGAGCGCGGCTACGCGCTCTGGGACAGATCGACTCATAGGCCGGGCCGGTGAGCGCGTCCATGCTGTTCATGGTCGCGTTGGTCGGTGTGCTCCTGGTCGTTGTCGTCGCGCTCAGCTACCGGTTGTGGAAGCTGCGGCAGGTGGGGGGTACGGCCGCGATACTCCGTGATGTTCCGGCGGTTGCCGGCCAGGGTTGGCGGCACGGCGTGGTGCGGTACCGCGGAGGCGAGGCCGGTTTCTACAGGTTGTCGAGCCTGCGGTGGTGGCCGGATCGGACATTGAGCCGGCGAGGTCTGGAAATCGTGTCCCGGCGGGCGCCCCGCGGTGATGAGTTCGACATCATGACCGAGGAGATCACGATTCTCGAACTGCGTGATGCGGGGCCCGAGCGTGGACACGGCTATGAGATCGCTCTCGACCGTGGGGCGCTGACGGGTTTCACATCTTGGCTGGAATCACGTCCGTCTCCGAGGGCGCGACGTCGGACCTAGTGGGTCTGCTCACCTGGGCGCCACAGGACGTCCCCCTGTGGGTTCGCCACTCGTGACAGGATGAAAAGCAGGTCAGATAGCCGATTGAGGTACTTCGCGGGCAGCACGCTTGTCGAATCCCCGTGGGTGTTGATCGCCTGCCAGGCGGAACGCTCGGCCCGGCGCGCCACCGTGCGTGCCACGTGTAGCAGCGCGGATAGCCCTGTGCCCCCCGGCAGAATAAACGAAGTCAACGCAGGTAGAGCCTCGTTGAACTCATCACACCATGACTCCAAGCGGTCGATGTAGCTCTGCTGGATGCGCAGCGGGGGGTGCTCCGGGTTCTCGACCAACGGTGTCGACAGATCGGCGCCCACGTCAAACAGGTCATTCTGAATCTGTCGGAGCACGTCGAGAACTCGTCCATCCGCATCACCCAGCGCCACCGCAACACCGACGGCGGCATTTGTTTCGTCGACGTCAGCGTATGCCGCCAGTCGTGGATCGTTCTTGGACACCCTGCTGAAGTCGCTCAACCCGGTGGTGCCATCGTCGCCGGTCCGGGTATAGATGCGGGTCAGGTGGACTGCCATGGTGAAACCGTACCGGTGCCGGTGGGCGGGCGGTGTCTCGGGAACGCGCGGTGTCTCTCCGAAACTGACATGGACGACGACGCTGTTTACACTGAGCCGCGTGACTGAGCGTTTCGTGGTGACCGGTGGAGGCCGGTTATCGGGCGAAGTTGCCATCGGGGGCGCCAAGAACAGCGTGTTGAAGCTGATGGCGGCTGCGTTGCTTGCAGAGGGCACTAGCACCATCACAAATTGCCCAGAGATCCTCGATGTGCCTCTGATGGCGGAGGTGCTGCGTGGGCTCGGCGCGACCGTTGAACTCGAGGGTGACATCGCGAGGATCACCTCACCTGAGGAGCCGAAATACGACGCGGATTTCGCCGCGGTTCGTCAGTTCCGCGCCTCGGTGTGCGTCCTCGGTCCGCTGGTCGGCCGGTGCAAGCGGGCGAAGGTGGCGCTGCCCGGTGGCGATGCCATCGGTTCGCGTCCGCTCGACATGCATCAGTCGGGGTTACGCCAGCTGGGTGCCCGATGCAACATCGAACACGGTTGCGTGGTCGCCGAAGCTGACCATCTGCGTGGCGCCGAGATCCAGTTGGAATTCCCTTCGGTCGGTGCGACGGAGAACATCCTGATGGCCGCGGTTCTTGCCGAGGGAGTGACGGTAATCCACAATGCCGCCCGCGAGCCCGACGTCATCGATCTGTGCACGATGCTCCAGCAGATGGGGGCTCAGATCACCGGGGCCGGATCGTCGACGTTGACGATCACCGGCGCCGACCGGCTGCACCCAACAGAGCATCGGGTCATTGGCGACCGGATCGTTGCCGCAACGTGGGGAATTGCGGCCGCGATGACTCGCGGCGACATCACGGTGAGCGGAATCGACCCACATCATCTGCAAGTGGTGTTGCACAAACTGCACGATGCCGGCGCCACCGTGACCCAGACCGACGACAGCTTCCGGGTGGTGCAGTACGAACGACCCAAGGCTGTGAACGTGGCCACGCTCCCGTTCCCGGGGTTCCCGACCGACCTCCAGCCAATGGCTATCGGCCTGGCGGCGATCGCGGACGGTACCTCGATGATCACCGAGAACGTCTTCGAGGCCCGGTTCCGGTTCGTCGAGGAGATGATCAGGCTCGGAGCCGACGCTCGAACCGACGGCCACCACGCCGTCGTGCGGGGGATCCCCCAGCTGTCGAGTGCCCCGGTGTGGTCTTCCGACATCCGTGCCGGCGCCGGGCTAGTACTGGCGGGGTTGGTTGCCGACGGTGAGACCGAGGTTCACGACGTCTTCCACATCGAC
>JBMYXJ010000078.1:0-9037 GCA_049608285.1 Mycobacterium sp.
GGGGCCGTCACGACCTACTCGGACCCCACTACTACCGGGTCGCGTAGATTCGTTGAAAATCAAACTCAATCGCATAACGCAGCATTCAACGAAAGCCATCATGCCCGAGGACCAAAGCACAGACGTTCCACCGAATCACCTCTCCGTCGATCCGCGCAGCGCCTTCTATAACGAAGAGGTGCTCTCCCGCGACGTGGGTATTCGGTTCAACGGCGTGGAGAAAACCAATGTTGAGGAATACGACGTGGCCGAGGGTTGGGTGCGCGTCGCAGTCCCTACCGCCAAGGACCGCCGCGGAAATCCTATGGTCGTCAAGCTCAACGGCACGGTTGAACCTTATTTCCGCCTAGAAAAATAGCGGACTTCCGGAGCGCTAGTCACGCCGGCCGCGCCTTTCCGATCGTTCGCCCCCGGTCTGTCACACATCACCACGCTGCGGTGTCTTGATGGTGTAAGACACCTCAAGAAAGACAGGGAACCTGAACATGACTGAATCCGTTGAACCCGCAGCCCACGTCGTCGTGATCGGTGGCGGGTACGCCGGCGCCGTGGCGGCAAACCGGCTCTGTAGTCGCCCCGATGTCAGAGTGACACTGGTCAACCCTCGGCCGTCGTTTGTCGAGCGGATCCGGCTGCACCAACTCGTGGCCGACAACGACGATGCGGCAATCGACTACGCGAGCCTGCTGAATCCGGCAGTCCGGCTGGTGGTCGACCGCGTGAGGCAGATCGACGCGGCCGCGCAAAGGATAAGCCTGGACTCCGGCACGACGATGGCGTACGACTACGTTATCTACGCCGTCGGCAGTACAAGCGCAGTCCCCGCCGTGCCGGGGGCGGCCCAGTACGCGCTACCGGCGGCCGAGTTCGAAGATGCTCAACGGTTGCGCGCCCGGGTGGCCGAACTGGCGCCGCAGGCCTCGATCGTGGTGGTAGGCGGTGGACTCACGGGTATCGAATTCGCCGCCGAGCTTGCCCAGAACCGCCAAGCCGGCACCGTGACACTGGTTGGCGGCGAGATGATCGGAGCAGGATTGAGCAACTCGGCACGGCGCTCGGTGATCCGGCAATTAGACAAGCTGAGTGTGCGCGCGATCGAAGGCGCGGCGGTCACCAAGGTCAGCGCTGATGCGGTGACGCTGGCCGACGGTCGCGAACTGCGTAGCGCGGTCACCGTGTGGACGGCGGGTTTCGGTGTGCCGGACCTGGCCGCGCGCAGCGGGCTGCGTACCGACGCGATGGGTCGCCTGCTCACCGACGAAACTCTGACCAGTGTCGACGACGCGAGGATCGTCGCGGCCGGCGATGCCGCGGCGCCGTCCGGTCACCCACTGCGGATGAGCTGTCAGGCGGCGATGCCGCTCGGCGCCCAGGCTGCCGACACCGTGCTCAGCCGAATCGCGGTCCGGAAGCCTGCGGCCATTAACCAGGCGTTCTCGATGTGGTGCATAAGCCTCGGCCGCACGCGCGGCACTATCGGATTTACCCACGCCGACGATTCGCCACGCCGCCCGCGCGTCAGCGGACGCCCGGCGGCGGCCTTCAAGGAGATGATCTGCAAGAGCACGGTGCGCTCGATCGCCAGAGAGAGCCGCAAGCCGGGTTCGCTCTTCTGGTTTCGTCGAGGGCCGCGTCCGGCCTCGCCGAGCTCGATGCCCAACTCGGTGCCCGCAGCATGACCGGCACCGAGGAGCACACCGAGGAGCACACCGAGCGGTTCACACACCTGCGGCCGCTGCTCTTCACCATCGCCTACGAGATACTGGGATCGGCCAGCGAATCTGACGACGTGCTGCAGGACAGCTACCTCCGATGGGCGCAGGTAGACCTGGCTACGGTACGCAATACCAAGTCGTATCTCGCGCAACTGGTGACTCGCCAGGCCCTCAACGCGCTGCGGGCCGGTGCACGCCGGCGGGAGGACTACGTGGGGCCGTGGCTGCCCGAGCCGCTGTTGTTGGCCGAGCAGGATCCCTCCGAAGACGTGGTGCTCGCCGAATCGGTATCGATGGCCATGCTGGTCGTGCTCGAGACCTTGAGCCCCGACGAACGTGCGGTATTCGTGTTGCGCGAGGTGTTCGGGTTCGGCCACGCTGAGATCGGCGAGGCAATCGGCAAGTCCGCCGTGGCGGTGCGCCAGATGGCACACCGCGCCCGCGAGCACGTGCAGTCGCGCCGCAAGCGATTCGGCCCGGTGGACCCTGGGCAATCCGCCGCGGTCGCCGAGCGGTTCCTCGCGACCACGCAGACCGGCGATGTGGAGCAATTAATGGCGATGCTGGCACCAGACGTGGTGTGGACCGCCGACAGCGACGGGAAGGCGATCGCCGCGCGCAAGCCTGTCGTCGGCGCACGCCGAGTTGCGACGATGATCCTCGGGTTTATGCGGCGCAGCCCGAAGACCCGCGATCTGCAGATGGAGCTGGTCAGCTGCAATGGTGCACCCGCCGTCCTGCTGCACCAAGGCGACGTATTGGAGGGAGTCATCAGCGTCGAGGTGACTGGCGGCAGGATCAGCAACTTCTACGCCATGCGCAACCCGGACAAGTTGGCCAACGTGGCGATCCCGCGGGCGATCGGCCGCTAGTTCGCCATCGCTAGGTCGTTACCCCGCAGGAACCGGTGCAATTCCTGGTTGGACACACAACGAAGTTGGTCGGTCTTCATCAGCAGGCACTACGCCGCGCATTCGCCTTGTCTCTCACATCTAAACAACCGGGGCGCCTCAGATCCCCTTTTCGCTAAGCAGGGGACGACCTACCGTCCTCGCTTCGCGAAGAAACGATATGGACGAGCACCACAACCGTCAATGTGAGGACTGCCG
Organism: Mycobacterium sp.; assembly: GCA_049608285.1. Taxonomy (GTDB): domain Bacteria; phylum Actinomycetota; class Actinomycetes; order Mycobacteriales; family Mycobacteriaceae; genus Mycobacterium. Next base: position 2,825 of record JBMYXJ010000078.1, read on the forward strand.
GTCCGATGACACTGACGATCTCGTCTATCAAGTACGCCGATGGGACCATGCCGTTCGCGACCATCACTATGTGAAAAATCCCGTGCAACACCACAAAAAGGGCGCCACAAGCGGCAAATGCAGACCGTAAGCGGCGGTGGAATACGGCTATGGCCAGCATGGTCCCTGATGACAGATATGCCAGGCCGGCATCCTTGACAAAGTGGTTGTTGAACGCACCGTAGTAATCGGGCAACCCGTCGAATATGGATCGTGAGTTGAAGAGCAGCGCGAGCCCGGTGCCGAGGAACAAAATCGCCAGAGCAGCCAGAACGGCAAGCAGGAAATACCGTAGGAATTTCATTGTTTGCCCCTTTCTGCATCCTGAAGGAATCAGCGTAGCCGAGCGCTTCGACCGCCGACCCGATGTCGCGGCGGGCCGGAGCCAAAGGCAACCGCGGCACTCACTCACCCCCAGCCTTGGGCTACTCGTGGCCCCACGTCATGCCCACGCTTGCCGAAACTGGGTACTGTCTCACGACATTGGGTTCAGGAACGCACCTGAGCTAGAACAAGTGACGCAGATACGACTGCGGGTTCGCCAGAAACCGTTGCCAGTGACCCACCATCTCCAAGTTCTCCCAGTCCTGCCGCTGGTAGCCGTTCTCGCCGAATTCCAGGATGGTGGCACCGGCGAATGCCGCCAGCACAGGGGAGTGGGTGGCCATGATGACCTGAGACCCCGTGGCGACCACGTCGTCGAGCATCGCCATCAGCTGCAGGCACGAAGCGAACGAGAGCGCCGCCTCGGGCTCGTCCAGGATGAAAAGCCCACGCTCCATGTCTCGTTCGGCGAGGAATGCCAGGAACGATTCGCCGTGGGAGCGCTCGTTGAGCCTGCCGTCGAAGATCTGCTCTGGGGTGCGCCGGTCGACCGCCGTGAACAGCTGATGCATCGATTCTGCGCGCAGAAAGCACCCGCCGCCGGGTCTGGGGTACTCGGCATCGAAGGTCAATGCCCAGTGCAGGTCGGTGTCTTCCACGCTGCTGTGCGCACCCCAATGCTTCACGGCGTAAGGAAGTTTCGACCGCCAGGATGATGCCACCGCCTCCAGGAAGGTGGACTTACCCGACCCGTTCTCCCCCACGATGACGGTGACGCCCGTGGTCAGACGAAGCGGTTCCCGCGCTAGCTGTGAGATCGACGGAACGCCGAAATACCAGGCGTCAGGGTGCTTCTCGCGATCGACCGCGATTTGCCGCAGGATCACTCGTAGCGTCCGTACCTGGTGATGCCGAGGTCATCAGCTGCGCCACTGGGCGACAACCCAACCTCGCGCCCCGCGCCGTCGCTGACGGTCGTGAGAGTGCCGTTGTTGTTGATGAGCGCCATGTTTACGTGTTGGCCCTTCGGGCTCGGACTGCGCGGTGGGATACGTCCTGCGGTCGGAGTCATGGCCCGTCGGCCCAGTGGACCAGGGGGGCCGTGCCGTGGGACCAGTCGGTCAGGTTCATGTGTCATCCAGCCTCTTCCCGCAGTACTTCGATGCTGCTCCGCAATACCCACCGCGACGTTAGTCACCAAGCCGCGGCGACGGCACTCCTAAAGGAAAGAGACGTCCCAACGCCGCCGCCGGCCCGGTCCATTGTCCCAGGTTGGGGCGCCAAGGGGGTCAGAGGCCATCGTCGAGGGCATCGCGATGGCCAGCTTGGCTTAGGAGCACACAACGTGAGGGTGGCGCCATCGGTGCCGAGACCGGTTTGGGTTGGCACAATGGCGCCATGATCACACCGACCGGTTCAACGAAGGAGCACCCCAGGGATCCCCGCCGAATCCTCGACCGTGCCATCGCCACCGGCGGGGCAGTCATTGCCGGCATCCAGGCAGAGCGGCTCACGGACCCGACGCCATGCACGGACATGAACGTGCGAGCACTGCTCGCTCACCTCGTCGGCGTGCTCGACCGAGTTGCTGCGCTCGGCAACGGCCAGGATCCGTTCGCAGTCACCGATGCTCCTGTCGCCGACGATCACTGGCCCGATGCGTGGCGGGACTCAGGGAGGCGAGCCGCCGATGCCTGGAGCGACGACGCGGTGCTCGAACGGCCTATGGCACTGCCGTGGATCGAAGGCAGCGGCGCTGAGGTGCTGGCGTCCTACTTCTCCGAGCTGACGGTCCACACGTGGGACCTTGCGACCGCGACCGATCAGAGTCCTGACTGGGACGAGACGGTCGTCGCCGCGGCGCTCGAGGCGCGCCAGATCCTCCCGGCCGAGAACCGCCGAGCTCTCTACGAGGAGATCTCGGCGGCGATGGGCCTCGACGAGGTCGCGGTCCCGTTCGCTGAGGCCGTGCCGATTCCCGACACCGCCCCCGCCATCGATCGCCTCGTCGCCTGGAATGGCCGGGATCCGCTCGGCAGATCCTGACGGCGAGGACGAACGCTGCTCGGCGCGTTGGCCCGCGGGACCAGGCCGGTGGGAATTTACGCGGGGTGGTAGTCCTTGAGTGTCACGGTGTCGTGCAGGCGCGCGATTCGTCGAGGGGTGATCTTTGTCAGCGCGCGGGTGAGCGGTACGGGCAGATGTGAGATGAGCAATCCGGAGTAGAGGAACCCGCGAACGCCCATGGGGGTCTCTGGTACCAACCGTTTGGCGGCACCGCGCGCGAAGGCGCGGCTGCGGCGCACGTAGTCATCCATGGCGGCTTCGTATGCGGTGAAGCCGCGGACATGGTCGCTGCCAGCAGATGCGAGTTCGCCGGCCAGTACGTAGGCGCCCACCATGGCCATGCTGGTGCTTCCCCCCACCGCCGGGCCGGGGCAGTATCCGGCATCGCCGGCCAAACTCACCCGCCCTCGCGACCAACGATCCATGCGCAGCTGAGTGATCGAATCGAAGTAGAACACCTCGGATCGATCGACTTCGTCGAGGATGCGATCAACGTGTGCGCCCATCCCGTGGCATGCCTCGCGAAGCAGCATCTTCTGAACTGGAATGTCTCGGTGGTGATACTGGAGTTCCTGTGGTGGACGGAACAGCACCACTGCGCGCGCATCTTCGACCCGGGCGGCGCTGTACACACCCGCCATCCGCCCGACTCCACAGGTCATCACCATGTGATCCTGCAGATCCAGGTAGTTGGGCACGCTGGCTACGGCCAGGTACGCGCCGATCCAGGTTGCAAATTGTGACTCTGGCCCGAAGACTAGTTCGCGGACGTTGGAGTGCAGCCCGTCGGCGCCGATGACCAGGTTGAACCGACGCGTTGGGGCGCGCTCGAATGAAACGTCGACCCCGGTGGCGTCCTCGTTGATTGCTGTGATGGAGTCGCCGAAGATGTACTCCACGCTGTCCTTGCCGACGTCGTACAGAATCTCGGCGAGGTCATCGCGCATGATCTCGACGTGCCGATCCGAGACCGCGCTCATGAGCCGTCCGATCTCAATGTCATAGCGCCGATCGTGTCCCTCGCGATAGGCGGTGATCACCTCGGTTCCGGTGCTGGTGGCTTCAATCCGCGAACGGACACCCATTCTCTCTGCGATATCCATCGCCGGCTTGAACAAGTCCACCGCATGGCCGCCGGCCTTGCGAAGCGTGGGGGCTCGCTCCACCACGGTTACCTCGAACCCATAGCGGTTCAACCAATACGCCACCACCGGGCCAGCCACACTGGCGCCGGACACAAGAACCTTCATCAACACCTGCTTCCAGACTCCTGAATGATTCGCCATGTTGGCCGCTGCCCGGCCCTGATGAACACGAGATCACATCGATCCCGACCAGGACGCATTCTGCCGATAGGACACCGCTGTGGCCGTCCCCGGGGGCTCGGCGAAAACTGCTGCCGCGCAGGAAGAGCCAGGCGCCATACGGAGAAGTCTTGCACTGACTTGAGTATAGAACCAGCCTCGCGCGGACCGCTGCGAGCCGTTCTCATCGACGGCAGCCGGATACCGGCTCATATCGAAACACTCGGGACTGTTCAGATCCTTTCTCAGGTGACTTCGCCCCTAGAAGAGGCAGCCCGGCGGGTCGCGTGCGGTCACGTCAGTTTGAATAGGTATGCGAATGCGGTTCGGGTGTAGGCGATCCCGCGTCCGTTTCGGCGGATGAGGTCTGGGTCGGCAGCCGTCGGGTTCTTCGGAGTGAGGTAGTCCGCGAGTGCGCTCCGGTCGATGCGGTACTTGTCGCCGCGGTGGTGGATGGCGGCGACTAGCTCAAGGCGTGAGTCGAGCGCGGCGAGGCTGGCGTCGCCGTGGCTGGTGTTGGCTAGCAGCAGGCCGTTCGGTTTGAGGTATTGGTGGCAGTGATCCCAGACCGGGCCCGCGTAGAGCGAGATGAGTAGGTCGAACTCGGCCTTGGGGAGGCTCAGCGGGGTTGTGTAGTTGGCGTGTAGGAAGTTCACTTCGGTCTTGACGCTGTTGCGGCTGTGGGCTTGTAGTTCGGTGGCAACGAGTTCTTGGTTGGCGAAATAGCGGGCAGCGCGGCGGTCGGTGTCGACATAGGTGACCGACGGGATTGTCGTGGAGGCAGACAGGTCGAGGTAGCAGCCTGGGTACAGGGCCTTCGCGGGCGCCCAGGTTTTCATCAGCGCTGCGAACATTCCCGATCTGTCTCCGATGGTCTGCCGGTAGGCCGACCACGAAACTCCTGCCGGCCAGCGACGTCCTCGTGATGGGGGATTCATGCGGGCTGAGTCTTGCCTTGGCCGCGCCGCGGGTCGCCGGCCGGCAGGAACCTGCATGTACCGGTGTTCATTGCTTGCGAGGTTGCATCGGCGAAGGGGAGGTAATTGCGCCGGTGTGGTCGTGGGAGACGATCTGGGCGCCGGCAACGCGCCGGAAAAGGGTTTGCACCGCAGCGGTCACATTCTTGCCCGGGTGGTGGTGGCAGGGGCCTAGGTAGGCATGGGCGAGGAAATCGGCGGTGAGTTCTGCGTCCGCTACGTCGAATTCACCTGCGGCGGTGCCGTCGCGCAGGAGCGTGACGAGCAAATCACGAGCTGCGTACATCGGCTCGGTGCCGCCCGCGGCGCATTGTTCGTGGAACAGGTGGTGATAGAGCTGGTGATAGTCACGCTCGACGGCCAGCCAGTCGCTGACAAGTCCGTCGAGCCGGTCGGCCCAGCTGAGGCCGGGTTGCTGCAGCCGTGCGGCTGGCTTGGCGAGCATGAGCTCCCACATCCGCTCCTGCAGGGCGGCGAGCAACTGCTGCTTGGAGGTGAAGTAGAGATAGACCGTTCCTTTGGCCACGCCCGCCCGGGCGGCGGCTTTGCTGATGGTCAGCGCGTGGTACCCGTCCTCGATCAGCAGGTCGGCGACCGCGTCAAGGATCTGGCGACGGCGGACGTCGGGAGGCTGAAAGCGGCCGGGTGGCGCAGAGCGATTCATGGGCGCGGGCTCTTCTCGGTGAAAGGGTTAGACCGGCGGTGAGCCCGTCCTGCAGTTCGGCGGCGGTGACCAGGTCGCCCGGCCCGGCCCAGTTCCAGAGCGTTGCCGCCGGCACCGCAGCCCAGGTCGAGGGCCGCGCCAACTGTTAGGCGACGGCGTGGGAGAGCAGGAGGGAGTCGGAGGGCATGGTGTCGCTGGCATCGCCGGTGTAGATGGCATTCCAGTCGAAATCAGAGCCTGTCTGTACGTCGTGTATGCCGCACCTCCGAAAACACTGGACCAGAATGACCGCCAGTCAGTAGTATGACCATCGGTCAGTCGAATGGTCAAGCTGCCCGTTTCGTTTCTCGTCTCGCATCGAATTTCCGCACCCGTTTGGCCATCGCAAGGCTCCGGCATGGCGACAGGCGACTGGTGAGCTGCGATTCGGCGAACGGCCAAGAAATGACACCACCGTGAGACGGAACGCGGGCGACACCAAGTGAGACACCTGTGGTGACTCCAGGTCAGAGTGTCCCTATGTGACAAGGGATTTAAGACCCTGCACAACAACAGGACAGGTTCTCGGCTTTACGGCACTTTCTTACGTTCAGCTGCACCACGGCTGCATTTGTGCAGCCGAAGTTGAGATACACCGGATCGACAGTCCCACTATGATTACCCCTCATGACTGAGGGGGCGTCGATACCAGCAGAGGCCTATGAGGCAGCGGCGCTCGATATTGCCGGCTCCGGGGTCCTGCCGCCCGTCGCTGCCCGAGTGCGCCGCCTTTTCTGGGGGCTTGAGCGGTTGGCGCCCTCGTTGGGATCGCGGTGGGCAGTCGAGTTGTGGTGCACCC
>JBMYXJ010000079.1:0-8984 GCA_049608285.1 Mycobacterium sp.
CGGCGTGAACCCGCGCGAAATGATCTTGCGCAGCCGGGTGTGGTGCGGTGCATCCATATTGAGCATGACGCTGCGCTGCATCTCGATCTTCTCGAAGGGCATGTCTTTCGGCCAGACCGGGATCACGCCATTCTGCCAGCTGGAAAAGATGTCGCTGCGCCGCGAGACTTCCTTGACGTCGGCATGCTTGGTGAGCAACCAGTAGCCCTTGTCGCCGAAGCCGCCAGCGCCCTCGGGCACCTCAACCCAGTGGATCGGCTCTGACCTACGCAGCTCGGCGAGTTCAGCCACCGGCAGACCGTCACGGGCGAGGTCAGGATCAAGGAAATCGAAGTCAGCGCTAATCTTGGCGGATAGACGCTCAGGGGCAGTCACAGTGTGCACTCCTCAATTGCAACGTGTTCTAGTGCCAGTAAAACATGCCTCCTGCGCAGATCAAAGGCTTGACAGTATCGCGGCTTGTCAGGCTTATGAAACGTGTTCTAGCCTGACGGAATGGGTAACCCTGTCATCGTCGAAGCCACCCGCAGCCCGATCGGCAAGCGGAAGGGATGGCTGTCGGGCCTGCACGCTACCGAGTTACTCGGAGCCACCCAACGGGCGCTTGTCGAGAAGGCGAGCATCGGCTCGGGTTTCGAACCAGGCCACGTGGAACAGGTCATAGGCGGCTGCGTGACACAGTTCGGCGAACAGTCCAACAACATCACCCGGGTGGGCTGGTTGGTGGCCGGGTTGCCGGATCAGGTGGGTGCGATGACGGTCGACTGCCAGTGCGGCAGCGGCCAACAGGCCAACGGGTTGATCGCGGGACTGATCGCGGCAGGCGCCATCGATGTGGGTATCGCCTGCGGGATTGAGGCGATGAGCCGCGTCGGCCTCGGCGCCAACGCAGGCCCGGATCGCAGCATTATTCGCCCCGAGTCGTGGGACATCGATTTACCTGATCAGTTCACCGCAGCCGAGCGGATCGCTAAGCGCCGCGGTATCACCAGGGAAGACATCGACCAGCTTGGCTTCGACTCGCAGCGCAAGGCCAAGCAGGCGTGGGCCCAGGGCAGGTTCGACCGCGAGATCAGCCCCATAGAGGCGCCAGTCCTCGACGAGAACAAGCAACCGACCTCTGAGCGGGCTTTCGTTACCCGCGATCAGGGTCTGCGCGATACCACGTTGGAGGGTCTGTCCTCGCTGAACCCAGTTATGGAGGGCGGTATTCACACCGCAGGAACGTCGTCGCAGATCTCCGACGGCGCGGCAGCGGTGCTGTGGATGGATGAAGAAAAAGCCCGCGCGCTGGGACTGAAGCCGCGGGCCCGCATCGTCAGTCAGGCGCTCGTCGGCGCCGAGCCGTACTACCATCTCGACGGCCCCGTTCAGTCGACCGCCAAAGTGCTGGACAAGGCCGGGATGAAGATCGGCGACATCGACATCACCGAAATCAATGAGGCCTTTGCCTCCGTCGTACTGTCTTGGGCCAGGGTGCACGAACCCGACATGGATACCGTCAATGTCAATGGCGGCGCCATCGCTTTGGGCCATCCCGTGGGTAGCACCGGCAGCCGACTCATCACCACCGCGCTGCACGAGTTGGAGCGCACCGACAAGACCACCGCACTAATCACCATGTGCGCTGGCGGAGCGTTATCCACCGGAACGATCATCGAACGGATCTGAGATGTCGCTCGCCAGCACCGACCGCATCGCTGCGGCTCAAGCCTATATCGATGCCCTGGCAACCCATGACGCCGCCACGGTGCCGTTCGCGCCTGGATGCACGCGAGTCGAGGTCGGCCTAAAAACCGGCTTCTCGGGAAATCACCTGCGCCGCAGTCTTGATCGCGGCATGCAATACCGTGTCATCAAGTCGGTGACAGTGCCGGAGTTCACCATCGACGGCGATACGGTGCGGGCACGGTTCGACCTAGTTACCAAGCCGACGTTGGGCGGACGTCGCGTCGGTGCGCACATCGACGAGACATTTCTGATTCCGGCCAACGACCCCGCCGGACAGGCTCAGATTCACCACATCCGAGCCCACATTCGCCCATTTCTGACGCGATAGGATCTCCCATGGCCAAGCCCCCCCGCCCGCTGAGCCCCAAGCAGATCGAAGGACTCAATTCGAAGGCTACCGGAACCACCATCAAGTGGATGTCGCGGTTCAACACGTGGGCATTCAAAGCCACCGGCGGCCGCCTCGGATCCAAGTGGCGCGGCGGGTCCAACCGCTTCAGCGCTCCCCCACCAGTCGGGATTCTGACCACTGTCGGCCGCAAAACCGGCAAAACCCGGGAAAGCCCGCTGCTGTTCCTACGTGAGGGCGGCCGCGTAATCCTGGTTGCCTCTCAGGGCGGCCGTGCCACCAACCCCATGTGGTACTTGAATATTCAGGCCAACCCCCGCATCTCGTTTCAGATAAAGAACGAGACGCTGCAGCTGATCGCTCGCGACGCGACAGACGACGAACGAGAGCAATACTGGCCTAGGCTTGATGGCCTATATCCGGATTTCGCCAATTACCGGTCCTATACCGACCGCAAGATCCCGATTCTCATCTGCGATCCAGCCTGAGCGAGCACCACCGGTCGATGCGGCGCCCCAGCAGCGGGGCCCTCGCCGAGTGGGCGCTCTGAGATCAGGCGCCGTATACGGGTATCGGCGTACGCGCCTTGGCCAGCAGGTCGGTCACCACGGGTCCTAGTTCAGCCGCGTCCCACTTGGCGCCCTTGTCAATTTCCGGACCATGCCCCCACCCCTCGGCGACGCGGATCTTGCCGCCCTCGACTTCGAACACCTTTCCGGTGACGCCGCGCGATTCGACGCTGCCCAGCCACACCACCAAAGGCGAAACGTTCTCCGGCGCCATCGCGTCGAACTCCGCCTCCTGGGTCGCCATCATCTCGGCAAAAACCGTCTCGGTCATTCGAGTACGCGCCGCCGGCGCGATCGCGTTGACCGTTACACCGTAGCGGCCCATCTCGGCCGCAGCGACCAGTGTCAGCGCGGCAATTCCCGCCTTGGAGGCACTGTAGTTAGCCTGTCCCACACTGCCTTGCAGCCCCGCTCCCGAGCTGGTGTTGATAATGCGGGCATCCAGAGTGTCAGGAGCCGCCTCGCCGCTTTTCACTTTGGCCCGCCAATACGCAGCGGCGTGCCTCATCGTGGCGAAGTGTCCCTTCAAGTGGACGGCAGTGACTGCGTCGAACTCCTCTTCGCTAGCGTTGGCGAACATCCGGTCGCGAACGATCCCAGCGTTGTTCACCAAGATTTCCAGCGAGCCGAAACTGTCGACGGCGGCCTGGATGAGACCCTCGGCCTGCGACCAGTCGGCGACGTTGGCTCCGCTACTGACAGCTTCACCACCGGCCGCGATGATTTCGTCGACGACCCCCTGCGCAGCGCTTCCGCCGCCGGCTGGCGAACCGTCTAGACCTACCCCAATATCGTTGACCACCACGCGCGCACCTTCCGCGGCAAACGCCAAGGCGTGGGCCCGGCCTATCCCGCCACCGGCGCCCGTCACGATGACCACACGGCCGTCGAGCAGTCCCATCGCTTACTCCTTTTCTAAGCCACCTTCGCCTATTTGAGATCGGCGGTGGTTGTTGATAGGTAGTGCGGCGGCTCGCCACCGCCATGCACCTCCAGTGACGCCCCACTGATGTAGGACGCTGCCTCTGAGGCTAGAAATGCTGTAGCCCAACCGATGTCGGCCGGTTTCGCCAGCCTGCCCAGTGGAACATTGCGTGAGATCGCGGCGATCGAATCGGCGTCACCGTAGAACGTGTCAGATTGCTCGGTCTCGACCATGCCCACAATCACCGAATTGACCCGCACCTTCGGAGCCCACTCCACCGCCAGCGTGCTGGTCATGTTCTCCACGCCTGCCTTTGCCGCGCCGTAGGCAACGGTGCCCGGCGTCGGCCGCCGTCCACTCACGCTGGAGATGTTGACAATCGAACCGCCGAACTCCTGGTTTTGCATCACGGAGTTCGCGTGCGTCGACACTGAGAGCGTCCCAAGCAGGTTGAGTTCTACGATCTTCCTGCTGAAGTTGGTCGAGGCATCGGCCGCGAGCACGTAGGGCGAGCCACCTGCGTTATTGACGACCACATCGAGGCGCCCATAGTCGGCCACGATCTCCTCGATGAGCGCCTTGACTGAGTCATCGTCACGGATGTCACAGGAACGGAAAGCGTAGGGCAGACCTTCCACCGGCCGACGTGCACAAGTCACCACGGTGGCGCCCTGGTCGGCGAAGACCTTGCTGATACCAGCGCCGACGCCGCGTACCCCCCCGGTCACGAGCACGACCCGGCCGGTCAACGCCAGCCGGATGGCTTGTAGGTCGCTATCGGGGGGATTGGTCACTGTGCTAGCGTACCAAGCAAGTGCTTGCTCAGGTAATGCCCCCACATCGAGAGTCAACTGGAGCCCCGTTGTCCATCGCCACAAAGACCGTGGAGCCGGGCATTGTCTCGGTCACCGTCGACTATCCCCCCGTCAACGCGATCCCCTCGCGCGGCTGGTTCGAACTCGGTGACGCCATCACCGCCGCGGGCCGTGACCACAGCACCCACGTGGTGATCCTGCGAGCCGAGGGCCGCGGGTTCAATGCCGGCGTCGACATCAAGGAGATGCAGAAGACCGACGGCTTCACCGCGCTCATCGATGCCAACCGCGGTTGCTTTCACGCTTTCCGAGCGGTGTACGAGTGCGAGGTGCCCGTCGTGGCCGCGGTCAACGGCTTCTGCGTGGGAGGCGGTATCGGCCTAGTCGGTAACTCCGATGTCATCGTGGCCTCCGATGACGCGACATTCGGCCTTCCCGAGGTTGAGCGGGGCGCGCTGGGCGCCGCTACCCACCTTTCCCGCCTGGTACCCCAGCACATGATGCGAAGGCTGTTCTTCACCGCAGCCACCGTGGACGCCGACACGCTGCACCAGTTCGGATCAGTGCATGAGGTGGTGCCCCGAGCGGATCTCGACGAAGCCGCCCTGCGGGTAGCCCGCGACATCGCCGCCAAAGACACTCGGGTGATCCGCGCCGCGAAGGAAGCGCTGAACCTCATCGACGTGCAGAAAGTAAACGCCAGCTATCGCATGGAGCAAGGCTTTACCTTCGAGCTGAACCTCGCTGGTGTGGCCGATGAGCACCGCGACGCGTTCGCCGGCACTGACAAAGGATCCAAATGACGTTGGCGGCAAGGGGCCCAGAAGCGCATCACAGAGGACGACTGGGGGACCGATGACAGACAAACGGGCGACTCTAGAAGACGCCGTCGCCGGAATACGCAGCGGCATGACGATCGGGATCGGCGGTTGGGGGTCCCGTCGTAAACCGATGGCTTTCGTACGCGCCCTGCTCCGCACCGACGTCACCGATCTCACCGTCGTCACCTACGGTGGCCCTGACCTGGGGCTGCTCTGCTCAGCGGGCAAGGTGAAGCGGGTGTACTACGGCTTCGTGTCACTGGACTCGCCGCCGTTCTATGACCCGTGGTTCGCCAAGGCGCGCACGTCGGGCGCAATCGAGGCGCGCGAGATGGACGAAGGCATGCTGCGCTGCGGGCTGCAGGCAGCAGCGCAGCGATTGCCGTTCCTACCGATTCGCGCCGGGCTCGGCAGTGACGTCCAGGCATTCTGGGGTGACGAACTCAAGACGGTACGCTCGCCCTACCCCACGGGACAGCGGGAAGGCGACTTCGAAGAGTTGATCGCGATGCCGGCCCTGACCCTGGATGCGGCGTTCGTCCACATGAATCTCGGTGACGCACGGGGCAATGCCGCCTACACCGGAATCGATCCGTATTTCGATGATCTGTTCCTGATGGCCGCGCACAGACGCTACCTGTCGGTTGAGACGGTGGTGTCCACCGAAGATCTAGTGAAATCCGTTGCACCACAAGCCCTACTCATCAACCGCATGATGGTCGACACCGTCGTGGAGGCCCCGGGTGGCGCCCACTTCACCGCCGCCGAGCCCGACCATCGGCGTGACGAGAAGTTCCAGCGCCACTACGCCGAAGCGGCCGCTTCCGAAGAGACCTGGACAACGTTCGTCGAAACCTATCTGTCCGGCAGCGAGGACGACTACCAGGCCGCGGTTCAGAAATTCACCGCAGATCGGGAGACCTCAAAATGACCGATGAGACCCGCGCCGAGATATGCGCCGTCGCCTGCGCCGAACTCTTCCGGGATGCGGGCGAGATCATGGTCAGCCCGATGACCACCATCGTCTCGGTCGGAGCCCGGTTGGCACGACTCACCTTCTCCCCAGATATCCTGCTGACCGACGGCGAAGCCCGACTCATCGCCGACACCCCAGCCATCGGCGCTAGCGCCGCCATCGAAGGCTGGATGCCTTTCGGCCGGGTCTTCGAGACGCTGGCATGGGGTCGGCGACACGTCGTCATGGGCGCCAACCAGATTGATCGGTACGGCAACCAGAACCTGTCGGCCTTCGGACCGCTGCAGCATCCGACCCGACAGATGTTCGGGGTACGAGGCGCACCCGGTAACTCCATCAATCACGCCACCAGCTACTGGGTAGGCAATCACTCCAAACGCGTGTTCGCCGATTCCGTGGACATCGTGTCCGGGATCGGCTGGGACAAGATCGATCCAGACAATCCTGCCTATCGGTTCACCAATGTGCACCAGGTGGTGACCAACCTCGGCGTATTCGACTTCAACGGCCCAGAGCACCAGATGCGGGCGGTGTCGCTACACCCCGGCATCGAGCCCGAGCAGGTAGCCGAGAACACCTCGTTCGAGGTGCACGGGCTCGACAGCGCGGAAACCACCCGGCTACCGTCCGTTGACGAGCTGCAACTCATCCGCAATGTCATAGATCCGAAGTCACTGCGGGACAAAGAAGTACGGACATGACCCAGCGTCTGAAGACTCCACTGACCGAGCTGGTCGGCATCGAGCACCCGGTCGTCCAGACCGGTATGGGTTGGGTGGCAGGAGCCAGGCTGGTCTCCGCGACCGCCAATGCCGGCGGACTAGGCATCCTGGCCTCGGCCACGATGACACTCGACGAGCTCAAGACCGCCGTCACGAAAGTCAAGGCCGCCACCGACAAGCCGTTCGGCATCAACATCCGCGCCGATGCTGGGGACGCCAATCAGCGCGTCGACCTCCTCATCAGCGAAGGCGTCCGCGTCGCTTCCTTCGCCCTAGCGCCCAAGCCGGACCTCATCGCCAAGCTCAAAGATGCTGGTGTCGTGGTTATCCCGTCAGTCGGGCTCGCCAAACACGCAAAGAAAGTTGCGGGCTGGGGCGCCGATGCCGTAATCGTGCAGGGCGGCGAGGGTGGCGGACACACCGGACCAATCGCCACCACACTGTTGTTGCCGTCAGTGCTCGATGCCGTCGCCGACACCGGCATGCCGGTCATCGCGGCGGGAGGATTCTTCGATGGCCGCGGACTGGCAGCAGCATTGTCGTATGGCGCTGCCGGGGTGGTCATGGGTACACGATTCCTGTTAACGACGGACTCAACCGTCCCCGACGCTGTCAAGCAGCGCTACCTGCAAGCGGCCCTGGACGGGACAGTCGTGTCCACCCGAGTAGACGGTATGCCGCACCGGGTGCTGCGCACCGGCCTGGTCGAGAAACTAGAGAATGGTTCCCCGCTACGCGGCTTCTCCGCCGCCGTACGAAACGCGCAGCGATTCAAGAAGATGTCGCAGATGTCCTGGCCCTCGATCATCCGCGATGGACTCGAGATGCGACGCGGCAAAGAGCTGACTTGGTCTCAAGTAGTGATGGCAGCCAACACTCCGATGCTACTCAAAGCCGGGCTGGTCGAGGGCAACACCGACGCCGGCGTGCTGGCCTCCGGCCAAGTCGCCGGCATCATCGAGAACCTGCCAACATGCGCCGAGCTGATCGACTCGATCGTCACCGAAGCTGTCCAACAGCTCGGGGCCGCGGCAGGGCTCATCGTGCCGAAACCGCCGGCCTAAACCTCTGTACCGCTTGCGCCTTAGCCCGTTTGGGCTACAAGCGTTCAATGATGGTCACGTTAGCCGTACCGCCGCCCTCGCACATTGTCTGCAGGCCGAAGCGGCCGTCGATGCGCTCCAGGGTATTCAGCATCGTGGTAAAGAGCTTTGCCCCGGTCGCGCCGAGCGGATGTCCGAGCGCGATCGCACCGCCACTCGGATTGACCTTCTCCGGATCGGCTTTGGTCTCCTTGAGCCAAGCCTGCACCACAGGAGCGAAAGCCTCGTTGATCTCCACGGTGTCGATGTCCTCGATGGACAAACCGGTCTTCTCCAACGCGTAACGGGTCGCAGGGATAGGGCCGGTCAGCATGAACACCGGATCGGCGCCACGCGCGCTGATGTGGTGGATTCGGGCTCGGGGTGTGAGCCCGTGCTCGGTGACTGCTTCCCCTGAAGCAAGCAGCACCGCGCTGGCACCGTCGGAGATCTGGCTGGCCATGGCTGCGGTGAGGCGACCACCCTCAACAAGGGTCTTGAGACCGGCCATCTTCTCCAACGATGTGTCACGGGGACCCTCGTCAATTCGGAACCCGTCCACCTCGAGAATCTCGTTGTCGAAATGCCCGGCACCGATCGCCGCCCGCGCGCGCTCGTGGCTGGTAAGCGCGAAAAGCTCCATCTCCTCGCGGGACAGGTCCCACTTCTCGGCGATCAACTCCGAAGCGCGGAACTGTGAGATCTCCTGGTCTCCGTAGCGATGCAGCCAGCTCTTCGATTCGTTGGTCGGAGAAGTGAATCCGAACTGTTCGGCGACCGTCATCGCCGAACTAATCGGAATCTGGCTCATATTCTGCACACCTCCGGCGACGATCAGATCGGCAGTGCCCGACATGATGGCTTGCGCGCCGAAGGAAATAGCCTGCTGGCTCGAACCACATTGGCGATCGACGGTGACACCAGGTACCTCTTCGGGGAATCCAGCGGCCAGCCAGGACAGTCGAGCGATGTTGCCAGCCTGCGGGCCGATGGC
>JBMYXJ010000080.1:0-8864 GCA_049608285.1 Mycobacterium sp.
GCCTCGCCGAGTGACAGCGCGGTCGGTTCGTCACCCGAGGCGACGATGAGGGCGGTGTCAGGTGCATCGATCATCACCTCGAAGTCGAGGCCGTCGATGGAGGCGTAGTCGATGGGGCCATCGTTGGGGCCGTAGTCGTCGAAGTTCTCGAGGGAGTCGTAGTCGTCGAAGTCGTCTTCGGGGTAGGTCGGGATGGCGTCGGTGCGTAGATCGCCGTAGTCGGCTGTGTCGCGGCGGCCGCGGTGGCGAATCCGCTCCGTCGGAGCCAGAGAATACGGTGATTGTGCGGTATAAGGCCTGTTCATCAAGCTGTCCCAATCGCTTCCGTAGGTTTTCAGGCCTGATGCTATCGAGACAGAAGTGACACACGAGGTCAACGCGCCTGGCCGGCGGTCACGGTCGGGACTCGGTTCGGTCGCCCCCACGTTTCTGTGGCGGGTCTGTGCGCGAGTCCGTTGTTATGGAACTTTTCGCTGACCGCGAAGGTCCCGGCACCGCCTCGGGGGGCCGTCGTCCACTAGCCTCCTGAAGAGAAGACGAGCACACGAACGGAAGGTTTCTCACTGTGGAGGTCAAGATCGGTGTTACCGACAGCCCGCGCGAACTGAGCCTCAACAGCGCACAGACGCCAGCCGAGGTCGAGAAGTTGGTGACCGCGGCACTGGGCGACCAATCGGGGGTACTGAGCCTCACTGATGAGAAGGGCCGGCGTTTTCTTGTGCAGTCGGCGAAGCTTGCCTATGTCGAGATCGGCGCAGCCGATTCGCGCAGGGTCGGATTCGGCGTAGGCGCAGCAGTGGGTGCTGAGGTGACCAAGACCGCAGGCTGAGTATCTCGCCCTGCTCAGGGGTCAGGCGGGGTTCAGGACCTCGTCAAGGGCACGTGGGACAGCCCGCCCCAGATGAATTGCACCGTGCCTTCTACGGCATCGTGCTTGGCGATCGGGCGCTCGTTGTTGAGCCAGTAGCGCGCGGAGTCGACGCTGATGCTCACCAAGCCCACCGCGATCATCCGAGCGCGATGGGGCTCCAAGCCTGAGTCGTGGCTGATCAGGTCGAACACCGCGTCAGTGCACGACTCGGTGGCAACCTTGACCTGTGCGGCGACTTGAGGCTCGGTCACATAATCGTTCTCGAAAATCAGCCGGTATCCCTGCCCGTCGTGCTCAATGAAGTCAAAAAAAGCTTCCACCGCAGCCCGGACCCGCTGGCGGTTGTCGGTGGTGGTGCGCAATGCCTGACGTACGCCCGAGACCAGGTTTTCTACGTGCCGCTGTAGCACCGCCAGATAAAGCTCAACCTTGGAGGAGAAGTGTTGGTAAAGGACGGGTTTGCTGACACCAGCCCGATCGGCGATCTCATCCATGCCCGCGGCGTGGTAGCCACGATCGACGAATACTTCGCTGGCGGCGATCAATAACTGTCCGCGGCGCTCGTCACGGGGCAGCCGGTTGCCGCGCTGGGCAACTGTCGCAGGTCGCCCGCTGGTGTTGGCCGGCTGTCCCCCTCGACGCTGCGCCGTCTTGGTGGGATCGCTCATCAGAACCTCTAGGTCTACAGCCGGCACTACCGGCGTGTTTTTGTCTGCTTTCGCAACGACACTACTACCGTTGGCCGGTCACAAGCGTCAGCAGTGACGCCGGTTGGACGCAGTGCAGTGGCGTGCCGAGAATGTAAGTCCCCTGAGCTGTGTCATCCTGTGTCGGTGACCTACGACCCCGGGGGTCGCGGGAGCGGTCGTGCTCCCGTGCTGCACGATGAGCGGCGAGAGCCGCTTCGCGCGCAGCGTGATCCCCTTGCTGAGCAGCCGGGCCGCGTGCGATCGAACCGAAGCGACCGCCAACGCTGGCGCAAACAGAGCTGGCTGGGGCGCTTCATCTCGACGTACGGGTGGCGTGCCTATGCGCTGCCCGTGCTGTTGGCTCTCACAGTGGTGATCATCTACCAGACCATCACCGGCTCCAGTGTTCCGCACGCGGCGGACGACGAGGGCCCCGTGCAGGGCCCGCCGACGATCGGCGTCGCCAGCACCGCGATCGTGGGCGCACCGCCCAAGGGTCTCACGGAGTTCGACGCGAATCTGCCCACCGGAGTTCTGCCCGGCGGCGGGCCTTTCACCGAGGCCGGCGACCGCACCTGGCACGTCGTGCCTGGGTCCACTCCGCAGGTTGGGGAGGGCGCCACCAAGGCGTTCACCTACACAGTTGAAGTGGAGGACGGCGTCGACACCACAACGTTCGGCGGGGACGAGGGCTTCGCGAGCATGGTCAGTGAGACGCTGGCCAACCCCAAGAGCTGGACCCACACGCCAGAGTTTGCTTTTACTCGGGTGGACGCCGACTCCGGTGTCGAGCCCGACTTCCGGATCTCGCTGACATCACCGATGACGGTTCGGGAAGGCTGCGGCTACGACATCCCGCTCGAAGCTTCCTGCTACAACCCAGTGTTCGAGGGCCAGCCACGCGTGTTCCTCAACGAGGCCCGCTGGGTGCGCGGCGCGGTGCCATTTCAGGGAGACGTCGGTTCCTACCGGCAGTATCTGATCAACCACGAGGTGGGCCATGCCATCGGTTACCAGCGTCACGAGCAGTGCGCCGCCAACGGCGAGCTGGCGCCGATCATGATGCAGCAGACCTTCTCGACCAGCAACGATGATGCCGCCAAGTTCGATCCGGGAACGGTTACCGCCGACGGCAAGACCTGCAGGTTCAACCCCTGGCCCTATCCGATCGCCTAAAGCGCCCTTCCTCGCGAGTCCACGGGAAGCGTCAGGTCCTCGTTGCTGTTGACAGCAGTACCAACACACAACTGATTTGATGGTTCGTACAGTCAAAACCAAGGAGAAATCGGTGTCGACACCGTTGCCGCCGCTGGTCGAGCCAGCAGCTGAACTCACACGCCAAGAGGTTGCCCGTTACAGCCGTCACCTCATCATCCCAGACCTCGGTGTGGACGGGCAGAAGAGGTTGAAGAACGCCCGCGTCCTGGTGATCGGCGCCGGGGGACTGGGGTCCCCGACACTGCTCTACCTCGCTGCTGCCGGGGTGGGAACCATCGGGATCGTCGAATTCGACGTGGTCGACGAGTCCAATCTCCAGCGCCAGATCATCCACGGCCAGTCCGATATCGGGAGGCCGAAGGGCCAGAGTGCGCGCGATTCGATCCGTGAGGTCAATCCGCTGGTCGAGGTGCGGCTGCACGAGCTGCGGCTGGAGCCACGAAACGCGGTGAACCTGTTCAAGCAATACGATCTCATCCTTGACGGTTCGGACAATTTCGCCACGCGATACCTGGTCAACGATGCCGCGGTGCTTGCCGGCAAACCGTACGTATGGGGCTCGATCTACCGCTTCGAAGGCCAGGTCTCGGTGTTCTGGGAGGATGCCCCTGACGGCCCCGCCGGTCAAACGCGAGGCCTCAACTACCGCGACCTCTACCCGGAGCCGCCCCCGCCCGGGATGGTTCCGTCCTGCGCCGAGGGCGGTGTTCTGGGCATTCTGTGCGCGTCCATTGCCTCGGTGATGGGCACCGAGGCAATCAAGCTGATCACCGGCATAGGTGAGACGCTGCTCGGCCGGCTGATGGTCTATGACGCCCTGGATATGACCTATCGCACGATAAAGATCCGCAAGGATCCATCTACGCCGAAGATCACTGAGCTCATCGACTACGAGGAGTTCTGCGGTGTCATTACTGAAGAGGCTGCCGAAGCCGCCAGAAACGCGACCGTCACGCCGCGCGAGCTACGCGAGTTACTCGAATCGGGCAACAAGTTCGCGCTCATCGACGTTCGTGAGCCGGTCGAATGGGACATCAACCGCATCGAGGGTGCCGAGCTCATTCCGCAGTCGACGATCGAGTCCGGCGACGGTCTGGCGAAGCTGCCGCATGATCGCGTGCCGGTGCTGTACTGCAAAACCGGCGTTCGGTCGGCAGAAGCGCTGGCAGTGGTGAAGAAGGCCGGGTTCTCCGATGCTATTCACCTGCAGGGCGGCATTGTGGCCTGGGCAAAGCAACTTGAGCCCGACATGGTGATGTACTAACGCGGGGTTGACCCTCCTTCCGCATAGGCTGGGGAGGTGACCGCCGAGCGCCCGCCAGACCACGTGCTTGCCGCTTTTGGGTTGCCTGGGGTGCAGCCGGAGCCGCTGGGATCAAGCTGGGAGGGCGGCTGGCGTTGCGGCGAAGTGGTGCTGTCCATGGTGGCTGACCACGCCCGCGCTGCCTGGTCGGCCAAGGTGCGCGAGACGCTGTTCATCGACGGAGTTCGGCTGGCGCGACCCGTGCGCTCCACCGACGGACGGTATGTCGTTGCCGGCTGGCGTGCCGACACCTACGTCGCCGGCACCCCCGAACCCCGCCACGACGAGGTGGTCTCGGCGGCGGTGCGACTGCACGAAGCCACCGCCAAACTTGAGCGCCCCAGGTTTCTCACCCAACCTCCCGTGGCGCCGTGGGCCGATGTCGACGTGTTCATCGCCGCCGACCGGTCGGCATGGGAGGAGCGGCCGCTGTATTCGCTGTCGCAGGGCACCCGGGTGGCGCCGGCAAGCGCTGATGGACAGAAGTCCATCGATTTGATCAACCAGCTCGGGTCGCTGCGCCGACCCACGAAGAGCCCGAGTCAGCTGGTGCACGGCGATCTCTACGGCACGGTGCTTTTCGCCGGCACGGCGGCGCCCGGCATCACCGACATCACTCCGTATTGGCGTCCGCCGGCGTGGGCTGCGGGCGTGGTCGTGGTTGATGCGCTGTCGTGGGGTGACGCCGACGACGGTCTCGTCGAGCGGTGGAAGCCGCTTCCGGAGTGGCCGCAGATGCTGCTGCGCGCCTTGATGTTCCGGTTGGCTGTGCATGCGCTGCATCCGAGGTCGACGGCTGGGGGATTCGCGGGTCTGGCCCGCACCGCCGCGTTGGTCCGGCTCTCCCTCTAGGTGTTCCGGGGCCGACCGTGCGTTAGCTGTTGCGGCCAGACGTTTTTCGCTACCGTGTGTGCACGCTCCGCGTCAGAATGCGTGGCGGTACTTGTTCATCGGTACCCGGCCGTCGTCGGCGAGAACTCCCTCGGCTCGTAGGAGTTCCAACTGCCGCCTCGCCAGATGTGGCGCTGGCTTTCCGGACGCGGCTATCACCCGGTGCCACGGCAGGTCCGAGGAGTCAGTACGCATGACCCACCCGACGATGCGTGCACTGGAAAGCCCTGCTGCCGCGGCGATATCGCCGTAGGTAGTGACCTCGCCCGGCGGCACCGACGCCACCAGCGCCCGCACCGTCTCTACCTGCTCCTCGGTGATCGCAGCCATGGGTCACACCAGTGCATCGCTGATTATCGCGGCGGTCTCGGCGGGTTTGGCCAAAGGCACCATGTGGCCGCAATCCCATTCCAGCAGAGTGAAACTCGACCCCAAAGCGGTTTCGAGAGCGGTGATCAGCTCATCGGTGGCGTACGGCGGGATCGTGCGCGCTGCCCGCACCAGCGTGCTCGGTGTTCCGGCGCGGGGAAGGGAAACCGCTCGGGTGAGTTCACTCCAGTACGACAGCATCGCCGGAATGCTGATTCGCCACCCGACACGGCCGGTGGGCAAGTCGATCAGGTGCTCGTCGAGTTCGCGGTCCAGTTCGTCGGCGGCCACATCGCCCCATGACCCGTTCGCCTTCTCGGTGTGGGCTTCCTGGCGATCGGTGTAGTCAGGTGAGGCGAACATGCTGTCGGCGATTTCACGCATCCACCCTCCGTCCAGCCCCACTGCGGGATCCAAGAGCACCAGGCCCGCGATCAGATCCGGCCGTGTCGCTGCCAGGTGCAACGCGACTGCGGCGCCGAAGGAATGACCAACGGCCACGACCGGCCCGGTGGATTCGGCCTCTACCAATGCGGCCAGGGCTGCCGTATTGGCCTCGATGGTCCACGGCGCATCCCACGACGATCGGCCATGGCCCAGCAGATCGGGTGCGATCACCGCAGTGTTGGGCAGGTGTTGGCTGAACATCGACGCCCAGCGCATGCCGTGCCCGGTCAGCCCGTGGATCGCCAAGACGCGGGCCGGCCCGGACGGCCCGAATCGGTATGTGTGCAACACGCCTTGGATGCTGCCAGCTACTTCGGTCCGAGAGCCAGTCGATGCTCCTGTTGGTGTCATGGGGTTGTGAGCCAGGTTCTGCACTGATCGGCCAGGGTGTCAGACCCTAGTGATGTCATGCCTACATGTCCGCGTCACGCACCGAGTTGACCCCGGCCACGCTGGGCGGAGGGGAGATGCGCGGCACCCTACGCGTGCTGGGTGGTCCCGGTACGGGCAAGAGCACCCTGCTCGTCGAGACCGCGGCCGCGCACATCTCGGCCGGACGTGATCCGGAGTCGGTTCTATTGCTGACGGGTTCTTCGCGCCTCGGCGCAGCGGCAAAGGCGGCGATCACCGCGACCCTGCTGTCTTCCGGTGACCGCACTGTGGTCAGGGAGCCGCTGGTGCGCACCGTGCACTCGTATGCGTTCGCGGTGTTGCGCCTGGCCGCACAGCGAAACGGGAGTCCACCGCCGCGGCTGATCACCAGCGCCGAACAGGATGGCATCATCCGCGAGCTGTTGGCCGGCGATATCGAGGACGGCGATGCTTGCCGCGTGCGTTGGCCAGCGCGGCTTCGCTCTGCGCTCGGAACTGTCGGTTTCGCGACCGAACTGCGCGATCTGATGGCGCGCTGCAGTGAGCGCGGAGTCGATCCCGCTGCGCTGCAACGCATCGGCCGGGAGGCCGGCAGGGCTGAGTGGCAGGCGGCAGGCCGATTCGCGCAGGCTTACGAGCAGGTCATGCTGCTGCGTTCGGCGGTCGGCATGGCTGCCCCCCAGGCCACCGTCCCCGCGCTGGGGGCCGCGGAACTTGTTGGGGCTGCGTTGGAAGCCTTCTCAATGGACGCCGACCTGTTGGCCGGCGAACGTGCGCGGGTCAAGCTGCTCCTGGTCGACGACGCCCAACATCTCGACCCGCAGGCCGCCCGGCTGGTCCAGGTCCTCTCAGCCGGCGCGGAACTCACCGTGCTCGCCGGAGATCCCCGCCAAACCGTGTTCGGCTACCGGGGAGCCGACCCTGCACTTCTGGGTGGGGAGGGCCCGGTGTTGGCACTTACGGAGTCGCACCGTTGCGCAACGACGTTGGCCGATGCCATCACCGCGGTCTCGCGCCGACTGCCGGGGCATGAGACGGCACCGCAGTTTACGGGCACCGACGTACCAGGCGCCCTCGCGGCTGGGTTGGCGGTGCGGATCGCCGCGTCCTCACACGCCGAGGCTGCGTTCATCGCCGATGCGTTGCGACGCGCACATCTCATCGACGGCGTGCCTTGGACACGAATGGCGGTGATCGTTCGCTCGATACCCCGAATGGGTGCGGCGCTCGCCGGCGTGCTGAGGGCCGCCGGTGTGCCAGTTGGCCTGCCTCAAGGCGACATTCCGTTGGCTGATCAGCCAGCGGTGCGTGCGCTGCTGACGGTGCTGGAGGCAGTGGCCGGCGGTCTCGACGGGCAGCGGGCGCTGGCGCTGTTGACCGGCCCTATCGGCCGCGTCGATCCGGTGTCGCTGCGCCAGCTGAAGCGTGCGCTACGCCGGGCCGCCCACGGGTCGCCCGCTGAGTTCGGGGACATCCTCGTCGATGCCCTGCAGCGCGGATCCGGCACGCTCGCCGACGTTCAGGGGCGTGCGCTGCGTCGGGTACGTGCGGTGCTTGTGGCGGCGCAACGCAGCGCCGAGGCCGGCAGCGATCCGCGGCACACGTTGTGGCAGGCGTGGCAGCGCTCGGGGCTGCAGCGACGCTGGCTGACGGCCAGCGAGCATGGCGGGCCGGCGGGCGCACAGGCCGATCGTGATCTCGGTGCTGTCACCGCAATGTTCGACGTTGCCGAGCAGTACGTTGAGCGGACGGCAGGCGCATCGCTGCGCGGGCTTATCGACCACCTCGCTGCGCTGGCGTTACCACCGGTGCGCGTCGACGAGGGTCCACAGCCCGATGCGGTCGCGGTGCTCAGCGCACATTCCGCGCTGAGTCGGGAGTGGGATTTTGTGGTGGTGGCCGGGGTGCAGGAAGGGCTGTGGCCCAACGTGTCCCCGCGGGGTGGTGTGCTGGGGACTCAGGAACTCGTTGACGTGATCGATGGTGTCGCAGAGGTAGGGCAGCGAGGGTTGTCGAGCCGGGCGCCATTGCTCGCTGAAGAGCGACGGCTGCTGATTGCGGCCATGGGTCGGGCTCGCAGTCGGATTCTGGTGACTGCAGTCGACAGCGACGGCGACGATGCGATGCTGCCATCGTCTTTCTGTCGTGAGCTCAGCGCACTGGCCACAGAGCCCAACGCCGAGAACGTCACGCCTGTTCGAGCTCCTCGAGTGTTGGCTCAGGCAGCACTTGTCGGGCGCCTACGGTCAGTAGTGTGCTCACCGCAGGGCGCTGTCGACGATGCGGAAAGGCGATGTGCGGCAGCGCAGTTAGCGCGCCTTGCTGCGGCGGGGGTGCGCGGCAGCGACCCCGCATCGTGGTATGGAATGCGGGCACCCTCCAGTGACGAACCGCTGTGGGACGGCGATAGCCACGCCGTGACCCTTTCCCCCTCGACTCTGCAGACGCTCTCGGACTGTCCACTGCGCTGGCTGCTCGAACGGCATGGCGGTTCCTCAGCCGGCGACGTACGTTCGGCGCTCGGATCGCTGGTGCACGTCCTGGTTTCGGAGCCGGGTATGACCGAGGCCCAGATGGTCAACGAGCTCGAAACCGTTTGGAGCCAGATCCCATTCGACGCGCAGTGGCACGCGGACAACGAGCTTGCCCGCCACCGAGAGATGTTGTCCGCCTTCCTGCGTTGGCGGGCCAATACTCGCCACGA
>JBMYXJ010000081.1:0-8721 GCA_049608285.1 Mycobacterium sp.
GAATCCGACCAAAACTCCCCGGGAGCAATTTATGTCTGGTCCGTACCCGCCCCCATATGGCGCTGGACCGAACGTGAGTCCGGAAGGCTTTCCGCAGCAGTCCTACCCCCCAGTGCAGCCCTACCCCAACGCCGGTGTCGACGCGACGTACCCGGGAACGCTGCCTCCGCCGGTTCAATATCCACGCCCCAATCGTGGCAAGTGGCTCATCGCGGCCGCCGCGGCCCTCGTTGTCGTCGTGCTAGTCGGCGTGATCGTCGCGGCAGCACTCACTGGCGGCGGGGAGAAGCCCAGCTCCAGCGGGCTGCTCACCGAGGCTTCAGCGCGCGTGGCGATTCAAGAATATCTGGACGCGCTCTCAAACGGCGATGACGAGACCGTGGCCCGGAATACCCTTTGCGGGCTGTTCGACGCGGCCAAGGAGCGCCGATCAGATCTCGCGCTCGCCGGCCTGTCTAGTGATGCGTTCCGAAGGCAGTACAGCATCGCCGAGGTGACCTCAATAGACAAGATGGTGTCGTTGTCTCCATCGCAGGCTCAGGTGCTATTCACCATGCGGGTCGAGCCGGCGCGCAGCCGAAGGGGGAATCAGCCCCAGAAGGAAGAAGAACAGGCCATCGCTCAATTGCTGTCGGTCGACGGCGGGATTCTGGTGTGCTCCTACCTGCCGCGGACCACCGGTCAGTACTGATCGGCCGGTAACCAGGCAACCGCCAAGCCGCAGCCGACACAGCGCTGTCAGGCAATCAGTCGGTTGTAGGCAATCAGTTGAAGGAATCGCCGCAGGCGCATGAGCCGCTGGCGTTGGGGTTGTCGATCGTGAAGCCCTGCTTCTCGATGGTGTCGACGAAATCGATGCTCGCACCCTGCACGTAAGGAGCACTCATCCGGTCCACCGTGAGCGCTATTCCGCCGAACTCCACGGTCAAGTCGCCATCGAGTGCGCGGTCGTCGAAGAACAGGTTGTAGCGGAGGCCGGCGCATCCGCCGGGCTGTACGGCAATCCGCAGCGCCAGATCATCGCGGCCCTCTTGCTCCAGCAGCGCCTTGGCCTTGGCCGCCGCAGCATCAGTCAGGATCACACCGTGGGCCTCGGTAGCTTGACCAGCCTGCGCTGCTGATTCGTCCTGAACAGTCATGGAATCTCCCTGAGTGGGTGGACATGGGTGGAGTCGGAGTGGCTCCCTAGCCGTGGAAGATCTCGCTCACCTTCCTCAACGGTACCTTGTTTCGCCGGTATTCCCCATTGCTGGCACGCCACCTCACCGCGTCTTGCTCACCGCGTCTTGCTCACCACGTCGATGCCACCACCGACGCCAGACCGGCGAGTTGGTTGGCGGCATCCTCGATCGCGCGGTGCACCGAGCCGGCGTGGTCGGTGATGGAGAACGCAGCGGCGATGCCGGCGGACTGTAGCGCGGCTTCCTCCAGGGCAAGTTGTCCTGCCAGCACGAGCACCGGGATATGGCGTGAACGCGCGGCCGCGGCCAGCCCACTGACCACCTTGCCATGCAGGGACTGGTCGTCGAAGCGTCCTTCTCCGGTGATGATCAGGTCGGCGGCTGCGACGTCGTCGGCGAGGGCAGTGTGTTCGGCGATAACCGCCGTTCCCGATGCGCGACGGCCCCCCAGGGCGATCAGGGCCGCGCCGATCCCTCCGGCGGCGCCCGCGCCCGCGTCCTTGCTGACTATGCGCCCGGCAATCCCTGCTAGCTCCTCGGCCCACGAAGTCAGGCGGAACTCGAGGATCGCTACGGCGCTGGGGTCGGCCCCCTTCTGTG
The DNA here is from genome assembly GCA_049608285.1 of Mycobacterium sp. GTDB lineage: Bacteria > Actinomycetota > Actinomycetes > Mycobacteriales > Mycobacteriaceae > Mycobacterium. Next base: position 1,782 of record JBMYXJ010000081.1, read on the forward strand.
GCCCGAACACCGCCGCCGCGCCCTTCGGGCCGAGAAGTGGGTTTTCGACGTCGCTGGCCGCGATAACCTCGAGACCGTCGAAGAGCGCCCGCGCGGCGGCCAACCCGCCCAACGCCTCCACCATGCCGCGGCCACCGTCGGTGCAGGCACTGCCCCCGAGGCCGACGACGACCCGGCGGGCGCCGGCCTCCCGGGCAGTGACGATGAGCTGACCGACTCCCCTGCTGTGCGCGTCGAGTGCTGTACGCACCGTTGGTGGCCCGCCGAGCAGCGCGAGGCCGCAGGCCTGCGCGCATTCGATGTAGGCCGTGATTGGTGCAGCGCAGTCGAGAACCCACAGTGCCTCGACCTCGTCGTCGAGCGGCCCGCTGACTCGAACGGTGTGCACTTCGCCGAGTCGACTGGTCAGCACCTCCACGAACCCTGGCCCTCCGTCGGATTGGGGCGCCAGGGTGAGTCGGTCCGCTGCCCGGGAACTGCGCCAACCCTGCGCGATGGACTCAGCTGCCTGTCCCGCGGTGAGGCTGTCTCCGAAGCAGTCCGGGGCGATCAGCACGCTGAGGGAAGCGGCCCCGTTGTTGTCGGTGTCACCGCTCGCCATCAAGGCAGACTAGGGCCTGACTTGGCGAACCGCATGCCAGGTACGGATCGGCCTCGCAGTTCGCCGGCGGGGGCGGCGAAGTAACCTGGCAGTGTGAAACTGCTGGGCCGCAACAATGATGATCCCGAGGGGTCCCAGGAAGACGGGGGCACGGCGCCCACCGACGACCGCGACCATGCTACCGCCGATGCCACACCTGGCGGCTCGTCCGGCCAACGTGCCACCACGGCCCCGAAGGGCAAGCCGACCCCCAAGCGCAATGCAGCCAGCCGGAAGCGCGGCCCCGTGGCACCCGCCCCGTTGACCAGTGCCGAGGCCCGGCGGCGTCGTAAGGAACTGGGTGGCCCGAAGTTGTCCCGCGGGGAGAAGAAAGCACAGCGCTTAGAGCGGCGCACGGTCATGTCACAGCGCCGCGAGCGAATGATGGCCGGCGAGGCCGCCTACCTGCTGCCTCGAGACCAGGGGCCGGTCCGCAAGTATGTGCGCGACGTGGTGGATTCTCGGCGCAATATTCTCGGCCTGTTCATGCCATCGGCACTCGGGCTGGTGTTTGTGATGCTGGCGGTACCTTCCGTACAGGTCCAACAACTGCTGTCACCGGCAATGCTGGTGCTGGTTCTCATCATGGTCATCGATGGCTTCGTACTCGGCCGCAAGGTGAACCGCCTGGCGGATGAGAAGTTTGGGGAAAACTCCGAATCGGGTTGGAAGCTAGGCTTCTACGCTGCTAGCCGAGCCTCGCAGCTTCGCCGGATGCGCGCGCCGCGACCTCAGGTCGAACGCGGCGCCTGCGTCGTGTGACGCCTCCGGTGAGTTACTTTCCCGCCGTTCCCACTCCTGATCCCGAGGCTGCAGCGGCTGCGCGGGAGCGGCAGACCACATTAACGAAGCCGCCCGGTGCGTTGGGCCGCCTCGAGGACCTCTCTGTGTGGGTAGCGGCTTGCCAAGGTGCATGTCCCCCAAAACAATTCGAGCAGGTTCGGGTGGTGGTGTTCGCTGGGGATCACGGTGTGGCTGCTAACGGGGTATCTGCTTACCCCGCCGAGGTCACCGCAGCGATGGTGGCGAACTTCGATGCGGGCGGCGCCGCAGTCAACGTGCTTGCTGCCCTGGCCGGTGCGGGAGTTCGGGTCGCCGACATCGCCGTCGATACTGCCGAGCCGCTGTCCCCCGCGATCGGCGGCCACAAGGTTCGCCGCTCCAGCGGCAACATCGCCGTGGTAGACGCGCTGACGCCAGACGAGGTCCTCGAGGCGATCGAGGCGGGACGACACATCGCCGATGAGGAGGTCGACGCCGGCGCCGACCTGCTGATCGCCGGTGACATGGGGATCGCGAACAGCACGCCTGCGACCGCCCTGGTCGCCGCATTAACTGAGACCGAGCCGGTCGTGGCGGTCGGCAGAGGTACTGGAATCGACGACGCCGGTTGGGGGCGCAAGACCGCCGCGATTCGCGACGCTCTATTCCGGACGCGCAGGCTTTCGGCGGATCCTATTGCATTGCTGAAGACTTGCGGTGGCGCCGACTTGGCCGCCATAACCGGATTTTGTGCTCAGGCTGCGGTTCGCCGCACTCCAGTGCTTCTCGACGGTGTCGTGGTGACGGCTGCAGCGCTGGTAGCTGAAAGGCTCGCCCCCGGTGCCAGCCAGTGGTGGCAGGCCGGTCACCGCTCGACCGAACCAGCGCATTCACTTGCCTTACGCAGCCTGGAATTGGACCCCATCGTCGATCTCGAAATGCGCCTGGGCGAAGGGACGGGGGCCTTGGTCGCGCTACCCGTCCTACGCGCCGCCGTCGGCACGCTTGCGTCGATGGCAACCTTCGAGGAAGCCGGCATGGACACATGATCGCTTCTGTCACAGGTGCTTTCGCATTTGCGACGGTTCTACCCACGCCGACAAGGCGCACAGCACAGGTTGGCCGCGGCGTGCTGACCGCGCTTCCGGTCGCTGGTATCGCCCTGGGAGCGCTGGCAGCAGGTGCGCAGTGGGTGGGCACGCAGGCGTTCGGCGACGGCAGCGCACTGGCGGGGGCGCTGGCGGTGACAGTACTTCTGGTGGCTACCCGCGGTCTGCACATCGACGGCCTGTCGGACACCACCGATGCGCTGGGCTGCTATGGCCCGCCGGAGCGGGCACTGGCTGTGATGCGCGACGGCTCGGCGGGTCCGTTCGGGGTGGCGGCGGTCGTGGTGACGGTATTGCTGCAGACCCTCGCCTTCGCCGAGACCAATTGGCTGGCGGTACTAGTGGCGGTAACCGCAGGCCGGGTGGCCGCAGTGGCCGCGTGTCGCCGATCGGTTCCGGCGGCCGCAGGCAGCGTTCTGGGCCGGCAAGTCGCGGACACCCAGCCCCTGTGGGTGGTGGGTCTGTGGGTGCTCGCGGTGGCTGCGTTGGCTATCCCGGCATGCGCCGCCTACTGGCAGGGACCGCTGGTGGTCCTCGTTGCAATCACCGGCGGCGTTGTTCTGGTTGCGCACTGCGTACGTAGGTTCGGCGGCATCACCGGCGATGTGCTGGGCGCCGCCGTCGAGGTGACGACGACGGCGGCCGCGGTCGGGATGGCGATCGGCTGAAGCGTGTCAGTTGAGCCGAGCCCGTCAGTCGAGCCGGGCCATCCATCCGTGTGTGTCGGCGAAGGTCCCCCGCTGGACCCCGGTCAATGTGTCGCGCAACGCCATGGTGATCTCGCCAGGCTCGCCATCAGCGATGGTGAATTGGCCATCACCGTGCTTGACGTGCGACACCGGGGTGATGACGGCCGCGGTACCACAGGCGAACACCTCGGTGATCTCACCTGCCGCGGCCTTCTTCTGCCACTCGTCGACATCGATCTTGCGTTCCTCGACCGTGAAGCCTGCATCACATGCCAACTGCAGCAAGGAGTCCCGGGTGATGCCCGGAAGGAGCGAACCAGATAGCTCTGGAGTCACCAGGCGGGCGGTACCGCCGCTGCCGAACACGAAGAACAGGTTCATACCGCCCATTTCTTCGACGAAGCGGCGTTCGATCGCGTCCAGCCACACCACTTGATCGCAACCTTGCTCGGCGGCCTGGGCTTGCGCGAGCAGCGAGGCCGCGTAGTTGCCGCCGAACTTGGCGGTACCCGTGCCGCCGGGGCTGGCCCGCACGTATTCGGTGGACAACCACACGCTGACCGGCTTGATGCCGCGCGGGAAGTAGGCCCCCGCTGGCGAGCCGATGACGAGGTAGCGGTATTCGTTGGCCGGTCGAACGCCCAGACCGGGCTCGGTGGCGAAGATGAACGGCCGCAGATACAGCGATTCCTCCCCGCCCGGCGGTGGTACCCAGGGTTCGTCGGCGGCGATTAGTTGTCGCAACGACTCGATGAACAGTTCCGGCGGCAACTCAGGGATGGCCAGCCGCCGCGCCGACGCTCGCAGCCTGGCGGCGTTGGCTTCGGGCCGAAACGACACGATGGCGCCGTCCGCCCACCGGTAGGCCTTCAGCCCTTCGAAAACCTCCTGCGCGTAGTGCAGAACGTTGGCTGACGGGTCGAGCTCGATGGCGCCGTACGGAAGGACTTTGGCGTCATGCCATCCCTTATCGCTGGCGTAGTCGATCGAGACCATGTGATCGGTGTGAAACTTGCCGAACCCCGGATTTGAGAGGATCTCGGCCCGCACCTCATCGCTCGCCGGATTCGCGTTGCGATCGACGGTGAACTCAAGGCCTGCAGTCATGCAATCGATTGTATAGCCGGATGCCGAGCGATTTTTGCGGCGGCAACCAACATCTGCGTTCCCGTTCAGCGGGTCCGCGGGTCGATAAACGGCGGCTTGACCACTTCGCATTCGATCATCCGGCCGCGAACGTCGACGACGACCTGCTGGCCGTCAGCGACCTCGGCCGCGGTGTCGAGCAAGGCCAGTGCGATACCGACTTTCAATGTCGGAGAGAACGTTCCCGAGGTGGTAATTCCGATCGGCGTGCGATCGTCTTGGGTGCCGGCCAGCACCGTGAGATCCCCCCGCAGCACGCCGCGTCCGGTGGCCCGCAGCCCCCGCAGCGTCCTTCGCGGTCCAGCCTCCTTCTCCGCGAGCAGCGCCTCCCGGCCCCAGAACGCATCCTTGCCCCAGCCGATGGCCCAGCCACACCGTGCCTGCAGCGGTGAGATCTCCGGCGATAACTCGTGCCCGTGCAGCGGGTATCCCATCTCGGTGCGCAGGGTGTCGCGCGCGCCGAGCCCCGCCGGTTCGCCGCCGGCGGCGGCGACGGCCTCGACCAGCGCGTCGAAAACCACCGCCGCCTGATCCCATACCGGCAACAGCTCGTAGCCGTGCTCGCCGGTGTAGCCGGTGCGGCACACCCGCACGTCGACGCCGCCGAACTCGGCGTCCGCGTAGCCCATGTAGTCCATGGTGGTGGGCAGCCCGAGACCGCCGACGACCTGCGCCGACTTCGGGCCCTGCACGGCCAGCACAGCGCGTGAGCGGTGCTCGTCGGTGACCGTCAGGCCCGCGGGAGCACGTTCGGCGAGTGCGGCGACGACAGCCGCGGTGTTCGCGGCGTTGGGAACCAAGAAGATCTCCTCTTCGGAGACGTAGTAGACGATCAGGTCATCGGTCACGCCACCGGAGTCGGTGCAGCACAGCGTGTACTGCGCTTTGCCCGGACCGATGCGACGTAGGTCGTTGGTGAAAGCAGAGTTGACGAACTCTGCGGCCCCCGGACCCTGCACCAGCGCCTTACCGAGGTGGCTCACGTCGAACAGGCCGACTGTCGTACGGGTAGCGGTGTGCTCGGCGACTGTGCCGGCATATGACACCGGCATGAGCCACCCGCCAAACTCGGCGAAGCTTGCACCGAGTTCGCGGTGACGGCTCTCCAGCGGGCCCTGCAGCAGGTTGTCGCTCACGGCCAACCACACTAGTAGCTCAATGGTTAGGGTGATCCCCCGTGAGTACTTCAGCCGGTTACCGGTCTCCCGCCCTGACGGTCTCGAGCACGCTGCCCAGGCGCAAGGTCGCCTCCTCGGTGCTGATCGTGCCTGTAGTCGCTGGCGGCGATGCAGATGACGCTGATTCTCTGACGACTGTGGTCGAGAGCACGTTCCTCGATGACGCCGCGACTGGCGAGATCGAGGGCGCACTTAAGGCGCTAGGCGCCAAGGGTAGCGCCGAGCAGTTGACCCGGGTGGTGGCGTCGTCGCTGCCGTTCGACAGCGTGCTGACGGTCGGACTCGGCCATCGCCGCGATGCGTGGCCGGCCGAGACGGTCCGCCGAGCTGCCGGCGTGGCTGCGCGCTCCCTGAACGGTGTAGAAACCGCATTCACCACGCTGTCTGAGCTCGACCTGGAGGGTGCGATCGAGGGGCTGATCCTGGGCGCCTACCGCTTCACGCGGTTCCGCAGCGAAAAGACCGCTCCGAAGGACGCTGGACTGCAGAAGATCACCGTGCTGACACCTGACACAAAGTCGTCCACCAAAGTTTCGGCCGCCCGGGCGGAGGCAGTCGCTACCGCAGTTGCGACCGCTCGAGATTTCGTGAATACCCCGCCCAGCCATCTGTACCCGGTCGAATTTGCCAAGCGTGCAAAGACTTTGGGCGATGCGGCTGGCCTGGAGGTCGAGGTGCTCGACGACAAAACCCTCGCTAAGCAGGGGTACGGCGGGATCATCGGCGTGGGCAAAGGATCATCGCGTAAACCGCGGCTCGTGCGCCTGACACACAAGGGCGCCAAAAAGAAGAAGTCCAAGACCGGCGGGCTGGGGGCACCTCCCGCTTGCGGGGGAGAGCGAAGCGACACGGGGATCAAGAAAGTGGCATTGGTCGGCAAGGGCATCACTTTCGACACCGGCGGTATCTCGATCAAGCCCGCCGCCAACATGCATCAGATGACCTCCGACATGGGCGGTGCAGCCGCCGTCATCGCCACCGTGTTGCTGGCGGCCAGACAACAGCTGCCGATCGACGTGATCGCGACTGTGCCGATGGCCGAGAACATGCCTTCGTCCACAGCGCAAAGGCCCGGCGACGTGCTGACCCAGTACGGCGGGATCACCGTGGAGGTGCTTAACACCGACGCCGAGGGTCGGCTGATTTTGGCCGACGCGATCGTGCGGGCGTGTCAGGACGAACCCGACTATCTGATCGAGACTTCGACGCTGACAGGCGCTCAGACAGTGGCGCTGGGCGCTCGTACCCCTGGGGTCATGGGCAGCGAAGAGTTCCGCGACCGCGTCGCCGAGATCTCTCAGGGGGTCGGCGAGAACGGCTGGGCGATGCCACTTCCCGACGAGTTGAAGGACGACCTCAAATCAACGGTGGCTGATCTGGCCAATGTCAGCGGGTCACGCTACGCCGGCATGTTGG
>JBMYXJ010000082.1:0-8628 GCA_049608285.1 Mycobacterium sp.
GGGACCGGTACTGTGGGGCGTCGAGTATTCGCAGGTGGCGACCGATCGGATGGCTGGCGCCAATGACCAGGCCAATGACCAGAATGAGGAAAGCGGGACGTGCAGACACACGAGATCAGGAAGCGGTTCCTTGATCATTTCGTGAAGGCGGGCCATGCCGAGGTGCCCAGCGCTTCGGTGATCCTCAATGATCCCAACCTGTTGTTCGTCAACGCCGGGATGGTGCAGTTCGTCCCGTTCTTCCTCGGCCAGCGCACGCCGCCCTGGAAGCGCGCGACCAGCATCCAGAAGTGCATCCGCACCCCGGACATCGACGAGGTGGGCATCACCACCCGGCATAACACGTTCTTCCAGATGGCTGGCAACTTCTCGTTCGGTGACTATTTCAAAGCCGAGGCTATCGAGCTGGCATGGACCCTGCTGACCAACCCGGTAGGCCAGGGTGGCTACGGCTTTGATCGTGAGAAGCTTTGGGCCACGGTCTATCTAGACGATGACGAGGCCGCTCAACTGTGGCAGGACATCGCCGGGATGCCCCCCGAAAGGATCCAGCGCCGCGGGATGGCCGACAACTACTGGTCGATGGGCATTCCCGGACCCTGCGGTCCGTCTTCGGAGATCTACTACGACCGAGGTCCCGCATACGGCGTAGGGGGTGGACCAGAAGCCAATGAGGACCGTTTCATAGAGATCTGGAACCTCGTGTTCATGCAGAACGAGCGTGGCGAGGGGACGTCCAAGGGAGACTTCGAGATCCTGGGTCCGCTGCCACGCAAGAACATCGACACCGGTATGGGTGTCGAGCGGGTGGCCTGCCTGTTGCAGGGAGTCGACAACGTCTATGAGACCGACTTGCTCCGCCCGGCGATCGAGTTGATGGCCGCGCACGCACCTCGTGGGTATGGGCAGGGTCGTCACGAAGACGACGTGCGCTACCGGATCATCGCCGACCACAGCCGGACTGCCGCGATCGTCATCGCCGACGGGGTCAGCCCCGGCAACGAGGGCCGCGGCTATGTATTGCGCCGCTTGTTGCGCCGCATCATCCGCGCCGCGAAATTGCTAGGCGTCGAGCAGCCCATCATGGCCGAGTTGATGGCTACGGTGCGGGACGCTGTGGGTCCGTCCTATCCGGACCTGGTGAGCGATTTTGACCGCGTTCAGCGTATTGCGGTGGCCGAGGAGACTGCGTTCAACCGCACGCTGGCATCCGGTTCCCGGCTGTTCGAGGGCGCGGCGCGCGCGACGAAAGCCTCCGGCGCCGACGTGTTGTCCGGCACTGACGCATTCACGCTGCACGACACGTACGGCTTCCCGATCGAGTTGACCCTTGAAATGGCCGCGGAGGCAGATTTGCGGGTCGATGAGGAAGGTTTCCGCGGCTTGATGTCTGAGCAGCGTCGGCGAGCCAAGGCAGATGCGGCCGCGCGCAAACAAGCGCACGCCGACCTCTCGGCCTATCGCGGTCTCGTCGATGCCGGCCCGACACAATTCACCGGTTTCGATGAACTATCAACCGAGGCAAAGATTCTCGGTATCTTCGTTGATGGCAAGCGCGTCCCGGTGGTGGCGCATGAGCCGACCGTCTCGGAGTCACGCGTTGAGTTGATCCTCGATCGCACCCCTTTCTACGCTGAATCAGGTGGCCAGATAGCCGACGAGGGCACCATCAACGGGACGGGGGCAGCGGAGACGGCGCGGGCGGCCGTGACCGACGTGCAGAAGGTCGCGAAAACTTTGTGGGCGCATCACATCACCGTGGAGTCTGGTGAGTTTGTTGAGGGAGACACCGTGGTGGCGGACGTCGATTCCCGCTGGCGGCATGGCGCCACTCAAGGGCATTCTGGAACGCACATGGTGCATGCCGCGTTGCGACAGGTTTTGGGTCCAGACGCTGTTCAGGCGGGTTCGCTAAATCGTCCTGGTTACCTGCGCTTCGACTTCAACTGGGTGGGCGGGCTCAGCGAGGAACAACGAACACAAATTGAAGAGGTCACCAACGAAGCGGTCGAGGCCGACTTCGAGGTGCGTAGCTTTATCACCGATCTGGACAGGGCCAAGGCCATGGGCGCGATGGCGCTCTTCGGCGAGGCCTACCCCGACGAAGTTCGGGTGGTGGAGATTGGCGGGCCCTTTTCACTGGAGTTGTGCGGCGGCACGCATGTCCGGAATTCCGCACAGATCGGCCCGGTGACCATCCTCGGCGAGTCCTCGGTGGGGTCGGGTGTTCGGCGAGTCGAGGCCTATGTCGGGCTGGATTCCTTCCGTCACCTGGCCAAGGAACGCGCGCTCATGGCTGGTCTGGCGTCGTCGTTGAAGGTGCCTTCGGCCGAAGTTCCCGCGCGGGTGGCCAACCTGGTGGAGCGTTTGCGGGCGGCGGACAAGGAACTTGACCGGTTGCGGATGGCCAACGCGCGCGCGGCTGCGGCCAATGCAGTGGCCGGCGCCGAGGTGGTCGGTAAGGTCCGCGTCGTGGCGCAAAGGATGGCGGGTGGGATGTCAGCGGGTGACTTGCGCTCGCTCACCGGCGATATCCGCGGCAAGCTGGGCAGCGGGCCGGGCATAGTGGCGTTGGTCGCCGCGGGCGAGTCGCGTGTCGGCAAAGACGGAGGCGACGACGACCCGGTCTCCTACGTTGTGGCAGTCAACCAATCGGCGCAGGATCTCGGGCTGCGGGCAGACGACCTCGTCAAGCAGGTGGGTGCGGTGCTCAATGGCCGCGGCGGGGGCAAGGCGGACCTAGCGCAGGGGTCCGGTAAAGGGGCTGCCGGTATCGACGCGGCGCTGGCGGCGATACGCGCCGAGATAGGCCGGAGATAGCTCAGGTGGCTCGCACCGACCAGAACGGGTGGCAAGACCGCCCACCGGACCGTCCGGGCACCCCGGGGGCGGCAACTGACCCGGGTGATGGTCGCCGCATCGGCATCGACGTCGGCAGCGTCCGCATCGGCGTGGCCGTCAGTGACCCCGAGGGCGTTCTGGCCACACCCGTGGAGACGGTCGCCAGGGATCGTCGCTCGGGCAAGCACCTCCGTCGGCTAGTCCGGCTGCTCGCTGAATACCAAGCCGTCGAGGTGGTGGTGGGCTTGCCGCGCACGCTGGCCGATCGCGCCGGGTCGTCGGCGCGCGATGCCGTTGAGCTGGCCGACCAGCTGGCTGAGAAGATCTCGCCGGTGCCGGTTCGGTTGGCCGATGAACGGTTCACCACCGTGAGTGCGCAGCGCTCACTGCGTGAGGCCGGGGTGCCGGCCAAAGGCCAGCGTTCGATGATCGATCAGGTTGCAGCGGTCGGGATTTTGCAGAACTGGCTGGACCAGCGCCGCGCAGCGTTGAGCGCACACGGAGAGGCCGGGAATGGCTGACGATTGGCCCAGTGAACGCGCCGAACCCGTGGCTGTGGGACCTCCCCGGCAAAGGTGGGCGCGTCGTGATCGGGCTCGATCGGCGCGGATCCAGCGCAAACGCCGGTTCGCCGCGGTGCTGGCGGTGACCATGCTGGTGGTGGTAGTCGTCGGTGCGGTGTTCCTCGGTTCCAGAATGTGGAATTCGATGTTTGGCGACTCCAACAGCGACTACGTCGGCGATGGCATCAAGGACGTGGTAATCCAGGTCCGAGAGGGCGATTCCACTACGGCAATCGGCAAAACGCTGCAGGACGAGAATGTGGTGGCGACATACAAGCTGTTCGTCGATGCGGCTGAGGGTAGTCCCGCGATCTCGGCCATTCAGCCGGGGTTCTACAAAGTTCGCACTGAGATCCCGGCAGCCGGAGCCGTGGCCCGACTGGCTGATCCGGCTAACCGGGTTGGCAGATTGGTGATTCCCGAGGGGCGCCAACTTGACGACGTCGACAACGTGAAGTCCAACGCGGTCACCGACGGAATCTTCACGCTGATCTCTAATGCGTCGTGTGTGGACCTTGACGGCGAGCGCAAGTGCGTCTCGGCCTCAGAACTGCGCAAAATCGCAGGTGCGGCTTCCCCGAAGGCGCTCTCCGTCCCGGGGTGGGCGATGGGCCCCGTTGTGGCGCTAGGAAACGATCATCGTCGACTGGAGGGGCTTATCGCCCCTGGCACCTGGAACATCGACCCGTTGGCGGAGCCGCAGAACATCCTGGCCAGACTGATCTCTGTCAGCGCCACGCAGTACGAACAGGGCGGTCTACTTAGTACTGCTGAGGCATTGAAGATGTCGCCCTACGAGATCCTCATTGTGGCATCGCTGGTGCAGCGGGAAGCAATGCCGCAGGACTTTTCCGAGGTGGCGCGCGTCATCTACAACCGGCTCGCAGAGCAACGGACTCTGGAGTTCGACTCCACGGTGAACTACCCACTAGACCACATCGAGGTTGCGACCACCGATGGTGACCGCGAACGGGCGACGCCGTGGAACACCTATGTGCGGCCGGGGCTTCCGGCTACGCCGATCGGCTCGCCGGGCCCACTCGCGCTTGCTGCAGCTGAGTACCCTGAGCCGGGGGACTGGTTGTACTTCGTGACGGTCGATATGCAGGGCACGACGCTGTTCACTCGCGACTACGACCAGCATTTGGCCAACGTCACGGTGGCGAAGAGCAACGGTGTGCTCGATTCGGCGCGATGAGCCCCGGCGAAGAGCAGAGGGCCGCGATGAGCCCCGGTGACGAGCAGACGGTGAACGGCAGCGGGCCACGATGAGCGAGGGGCCGCGACGGGCTGCGGTGCTCGGCTCGCCGATTGTCCATTCGCGTTCCCCACAGCTGCACATGGCGGCTTATCGCGCTCTCGGATTGGACGGCTGGACCTACGACCGCATCGAGTGCACCGGCGAGCAGTTGCCGTCCGTGATGCGCGGATTCGGGCCCGAATGGGTGGGGGTGTCGGTGACGATGCCGGGCAAGTTCGCCGCGCTGCGGTTCGCTGACAACGCCACAGCCCGCGCGACGCTGGTTGGATCGGCTAACACTCTGATTCGTTCGCGGGCAGGCTGGGATGCCGACAACACTGACATCGACGGCGTCGTGGGCGCGTTGGCAGGGGCTGCGCTGTCCGACAGGGCGATGGTGGTGGGCTCTGGCGGCACCGCTCCCGCGGTGGTGGTCGGCCTTGCAGAGCTCGGCGCGCGACACATCACAGTGGCAGCGCGGAATGCCCAGAAAGCGGCGCCGCTGGTCGAACTTGCGATCCGCTGCGGTGCCCGATCGCACTGGTGCGATGTCACCGACGCGCAGCTGGCCGACGAGGTGGCGGGTACGGACGTCGTGGTGAATACCGTGCCGGCCGATGCGGTGACCCCGTATGCGCCGAGGCTGGCGTTGGCACCGGTTCTGCTCGACGCGATCTACGACCCGTGGCCCACACCTCTGGCCTCAAGCGTTCAGGCCGCCGGCGGGAAGGTGATCAGCGGTCTGCTGATGCTGCTGAATCAGGCCTTCGCACAGGTAGAGCAGTTCACCGGGTTGCCGGCACCGAGGGAGGCGATGAGCTCGGCGGTCGGCATCAGCGTCTGACTCGAGCGGAATTGCCGCCAAGGGCTGCTCGACTGCGGGCCTAACCTGAGCAGGTGGGGGATAGCGGGGGAGAATTGGCCGCTGTCTATGCGGCGGTTATTTGTGCGGCCTGTTGGCTGGCCGCGTTGAGCTACTTCGATATTCGGCAGCGACGCCTGCCCAATATGCTCACTCTGCCTGGTGGTGCCCTGATCTTGGCCGGCGCCGCGCTGACAGGTCATGGTGTGGCAGCTGCCGCGGGGGCGGCCGCGATGTTCGCGGTGTACGCGGTCGTGCACGTGATGTCCCCGAAGGCGATGGGCGCTGGCGATGTCAAGCTCGCCATCGGTTTAGGTGCCTTCACGGGGGCGTTTGGGCTGGAGGTGTGGATGATGTCTGCATTCGGGGCCTCGGTTCTGACGGCGCTGCTGGGATTGATACGGCTCATCGGCGGTGACCGATCGCCCCTGCCGCACGGTCCGTCGATGTGTGTTGCCGCGGCCGTGGCGGTGGCAGTCGTCCTGATCTAGAGCCGCCTGATCGGCCCGGCGCCGGCGGCGTGCGAAAATGGGCTCGTGTTGAGATGGGCGACAGCAGGCGAATCCCACGGCCGCGCGCTGGTGGCCATGGTCGAAGGCATGGTTGCCGGCGTCCACCTCACTTCGCAAGACATCGCCGGGCAGCTGGCCCGCCGGCGGCTCGGCTACGGCCGGGGTGCCCGAATGAAGTTCGAGCAGGACCAGATCACTCTGCTTGCGGGGCTGCGTCACGGTCTTACTCTCGGCGGCCCGATCGCCATCGAGATCGGCAATACCGAATGGCCGAAATGGGAGACGGTCATGGCGCCCGACCCAGTCGATCCGGCTGTGTTGGCTGACGGGGCGGCCCGTAGCGAGCCCTTGACCAGGCCAAGGCCCGGCCACGCCGACTATGCGGGCATGCTTAAGTACGGTTTTGATGACGCCCGTCCGGTGCTGGAACGTGCTAGTGCCCGCGAAACCGCGGCCCGGGTTGCGGCGGGCACCGTCGCCCGAGCATTTCTGCAGCAGGCGCTCGGGGTCGAAGTCATCTCCCACGTCATTTCCATCGGGTCCTCGGAGGCCTACGGTGGACCTCCGCCGCAAGCCGCAGACCTGGCCGCGATCGACGCCAGCCCGGTTCGGGCATTCAACAAAGCAACCGAGGCGATGATGATCGCCGAGATCGAGGACGCCAAGCGCCAGGGAGACACACTTGGCGGAGTGGTCGAGGTTGTCGCCCACGGATTGCCCGTCGGGCTCGGTTCCTTCACCAGCGGCGAAGACCGCCTCGACAGCCAGTTGGCGGGCGCGGTGATGGGGGTTCAGGCGATCAAGGGCGTAGAGATCGGGGACGGCTTCGAGACGGCGCGTAGGCGCGGCACGCTAGCCCACGACGAGATGTACCCCGGGCCCGGCGGCGTAATGCGTTCGACCAACCGCGCCGGTGGCCTGGAAGGCGGCATGAGCAACGGGCTACCTGTACGGGTACGCGCTGCCATGAAGCCCATCTCCACTGTGCCTCGTGCACTGGCCACCGTCGACATGGCTACCGGCGAGGAAGCGGTCGCCATCCACCAGCGTTCTGACGTGTGCGCAGTGCCTGCCGCAGGCGTCGTGGTCGAGACGATGGTGGCGTTGGTGTTGGCGCGCGCCGCGCTGAAGAAATTTGGCGGGGATTCGCTGGCCGAGACGCGCGCCAACCTCGACTCCTATCTGCGTGCCGTCGCCGGCCAGGAACCATCGACCGCTGTGCAAGCACCGGGCTGATGGTTCCCAAAGCGGTGCTGGTCGGTCTGCCCGGATCGGGCAAGTCAACGATCGGTCGTCGGCTGGCCAAGGCTTTGGACCTCGAGTTGCTCGATTCCGACGCGGCGATCGAGAAGAGCACCGGGCGCACGATCGCTGAGATCTTCGCCGCTGACGGTGAAGCAGGGTTCCGCAGAATCGAGGCCGACGTTGTCCGTGACGCGTTGGCCACCCACGACGGTGTGCTCTCATTGGGCGGTGGCGCGGTCACCACCGCCTCGGTGCGGGAAGCGCTGGCCGGACATACCGTGATTTACCTGGAGATCAGCGCGGCTGAAGGGGTGCGCCGCACCGGTGGGGCTACCGTGCGACCGTTGCTGGCTGGAGCGAATCGAGCCGAGAAATTCAAAGCGTTGATGGGAGAACGGATTCCGCTGTATCGGGAGGTAGCCACTCTGCGGGTGAACACCAATCGCCGCAGCCCAGGGGCGGTCGTGCGTTACATTGTGTCCCGCCTGGAGAGCCTGGAGGATTCCAAGCCGGAACGTCGACGTCGTCGTCCGTCGTGGCGGCGCGCCCCGATGTCTCTGGCAACGCCGGCGTCGACGGAGGCGCCTCCTAGTCCAGCTGCAGTGGCGGCTAGGAAGGGCACTGGGTCGCCCAAATTACGAAAGGACCAACGTGACTGAGCCGGTGCCAGATCCTGTCACCGTCGTTGTACGCACCGATCCACCCTACCCGGTAATCATCGGAACGGGTCTTCTCGGCGACTTGGCGCGCATCCTCGGCGGCAGACACAAGGTGGCCATTCTGCACCAGCCTTCACTGGCGCAGACAGCTGAGGCTATACGGAACCACCTGTCAGGCATGGGAATCGAGGCGCATCGTATCGAGATCCCCGACGCCGAGGCCGGTAAGGAGCTCCCGGTCGTCGGGTTCGCATGGGAAGTGCTGGGCCGCATCGGCATTGGCCGAAAGGATGCCGTCGTCAGCGTCGGTGGCGGCGCGGCTACCGATGTCGCCGGCTTCGTCGCGGCGACGTGGCTGCGCGGAGTGGACATTGTGCACGTGCCGACCACGTTGCTCGGTATGGTCGACGCGGCGGTCGGCGGCAAGACTGGCATCAACACCGAGGCGGGCAAGAACCTCGTCGGCGCCTTCCACCAGCCCTCCGCGGTGTTGGTCGACCTCGCCACCCTGGAGTCGCTGCCTCGCAACGAGATCGTGGCAGGGATGGCCGAGGTCGTGAAGGCCGGCTTCATCGCCGACCCGATGATCCTCGACATTATCGAGGCCAGCCCCGAGCTCGCGCTTGATCCCTGCGGCGCGGTGCTACCGGATCTGATCAGACGTGCGGTGGTTGTCAAAGCGGAGGTGGTCGCTGCTGACGAGAAG
>JBMYXJ010000083.1:0-8589 GCA_049608285.1 Mycobacterium sp.
ATGAGCACCGAGGTCACCGGATTGTTGCGTGACGGCGGCCGGGTCACCGGAGTTCGATACCAGGGCCCCGATGGTCCAGGCGAACTCCGCGCCGACCTGACCGTCGGATGCGACGGGCGTACGTCATTGGTCCGTCGCGACGCCGGCCTGCACGTCCGGGAGTGGCCGGTCGGCTTTGACGTGTGGTGGTTCCGGTTGCCCGCGTTCGGAGACAGCGCGAGCTACACACTGTTCCCCCGGGTAGCCCCAGGCAAAGCAATGATCGTCATTCCGCGGGAAGGCTACCTTCAGGTCGCCATGCTCATCCCGAAGGGATCCGATGCCCGACTTCGGGCACGCGGCCTCGATGCCTTCCACGCCGATGTCCTCGAACTACTTCCCGAGGCCGGTGACACGGTCAAGATGATCACAACGCTCGACGACGTCAAGCACCTGGATGTGCGCTTGAATCGGTTGCGACGCTGGCATACCGACGGGCTGCTGTGCATCGGGGACGCCGCCCACGCGATGTCGCCAGCGGGCGGCGTGGGGATCAACTTGGCGGTACAGGATGGCGTGGGTGCGGCCCGACTGCTCGCCGGCCCGCTGCGCCGGGGCCAAGTCTCCGAGCGTCATCTAGCCGCAGTGCGTCGACGCCGCGTCGTGCCCGCCGCCGTCACGCAGGCACTCCAGCGCCAGATTCACAAACGGCTGCTCGAGCCGATCCTGCGTGGCGGCGACACCATGAATCCGCCGGCAGCCCTGGTCTGGCTGGTCGAACTCGCACCATGGGTGACGGCCATCCCCGCCTACTTGGTTGGCGTTGGCGTTCGGCCCGAACGGGCTCCGAAGTTTGCGCGCAGGACGCCCGCAAACCACTAGCGGTTCGATCGCCTGACCTCTCCTCAGCCGGTCGGAACCGACATCGAGCACCTAGTACCCTGGACCTCCCCATGCCTCGGACCTCCCCATGCCTCGGCGGGCTTGAGTCTGCGCGGTAGACATCCGGTCGACTAGGACTTACCGGGGGTTGGAATTCATTCCGGCGGGGACGGCACAACCGGAAACGTCGTCGTCAGAACTGGTGTCGCCGGCTGTGCCCCGGCTGCAGTGGTGGCCGGCGCCGGCACTGAAGTCGGTGCGGAGGCCACAGGCGCTGACGTCGGCGCGGCGGCCGCCGGCGCGGCGGTCGTCGGCACGGTCGTCGTGGGCGCGACCCTCGTCGCTGTTGTCGTCGGCGCGGCCGTCGTGGGCACGGTCGTCGTAGGCGTGGCTGTCGTCGGCGCTGTGGTCGTCGGGGTCGTCGCGGTTGTCGTCGTGGGTGTCACGGTCGTTGTCGTGGTCGCTGTGGTCGTTGTGGTGGTCGCCGTGGTCGTTGTAGTGGTCGTCGTCGTAGTCGCGGTCGTCGTTGTGGGTGCGGTCGTCGTTGTTGGCGCAGGTGCGGTGGTGGTCGGGACGCTGCTTGGCGGAGGGACAGCGCCGGTCGGTGCAGTCGGCGCCTGGGCCGGCTGGTTGCTGACCCCCACCGTTGCCGCAGGCTGACCCGACGGCGCGAGCGCAGTGCTGAAGGGAGCGGTCCCGGGCTTAGGCTGCTCAGCACTGCCCGCACTGGTCAACACAATCGCCACGCCGCCCACCGCGGCGAGCGACACGGCCGCGGCGATGCCGAACACCGACATCGGCATACGCTGCCAGGCCTTGTCGTCGTTTCGCGCCGCGAGTTCCGGGCCGAAGGTCTCGGTCAGCTCAACCGCGGCCTCTGCCACATAGTCCTCTCCGGAATACGGGACCACGTCGTCGGACTCGTCATCCTGGGACCAAGCCAATGCAGGCTCCGCTGTCGCCGGCGCGGTCCAGGCGGCCGTTTCGGCGTCCCACATTCGTGCGGCCAACAGTGCCGCGCCCACGCCCGCCTCAAGAGCGGGCTGGCCAGACATCACCAACCGGGCCTGTGAACGCTCCGAAAGGCGCTGCGCGATAACCGGAATGTTCGCACCGCCCCCGACGAGCACCACCGCCGACAAGGCATCCCAAGTGAGGTCGTTGCGCCCCAACATGTCTTCCAGTGCGCCGACAACGCTGCCGAGCGGCCGCTCGATCAGCTCCTCCAACTCGGCTCGAGTCACCTCGACATCACCGCGGTGACCGGGCAGATCGATGCTCAGCTCGGTGACCGTTTCTCGAGATAACCGCTCTTTTGCGCCGCGGCATTGCTCCCTTAACGGCGCCAGCGATCTGACCGCGGCCGTCTGGCCTGGGTCGATACCCGCGTCACCGGCGATTCCCTTGAGCACATGGCTCAGCAACGCCTGATCGATCTGATCCCCCGCCAATTCTGGAATTCTCTGCGGGCCATCGACGACGTTGAATGCGGGCGGCGCATCGGCGATGGTGATGCTGGTGCCGCCGCCGCCGAAGTCCAGCAAGGCCACGGCACCGTCTCCGCCGATTCCCGGGCTGGCGTTCAGCGCAGTCAGGGCCGCCAGCGCGTCGGGAATCAACCGAGGCGCCACACCACCTGGCGCCAGGATCTCGCTGGCTCCCAGCATGTCCTGGAGCACGCCCGACTGGGCCGGGGTCCAGTACGACGGCACGGCGATGACCACGCCGGACGTCTGGGCACGCGATGAAGGGACGGCCAGCTGTGCCATCGCTTCGAGCGCCTCGACCAACAGCTGTTCAGCTGGGTAGGACGCGCCATCGGCGGCCACCAGTGGCGCCGGATCACCGACGCAGTCAACGAACCCTGTCAACAGCACCCCGCCGGAATCCGCAGAGTCCATCGCAGGAGTGCCGACCTCAGGTGCTGCGTGGCCGAACACAGTCAGCAGTGAACGTCGAATCGCGGGTTGATGCCCGATGGCGGCCGCGACAAGGTTGGTCGTCCCGATGGACAACCCGAGGGGATCGCTCATTACCCCGGCAACGATAGCCGCCGTAATGTTTCCAGCCGTTCAGACACTCGGGCCTATCCTCGGGTTCGGTTGTTGTGCTGCAATGTCGGCTATGGGTGACATTGAGGACATCAAGCAGGTCAAATACCGATATCTCCGAGCGCTCGACACCAAAAACTGGGACGAGTTCGCAGACACCCTCACCGAGGATGTGGTCAGCCGGTATGGCGAATCCGTGGGCGAGGAACACCATTTCACCAACCGCGATGAGCTCGTTGGCTTCCTGCGCAACTCGCTGGGACCCGAAATTCTGACCGAGCACCGAGTCAACCACCCCGAGATCTCCGTCGACGGTGACGAAGCGCAGGCGACCTGGTACCTACAGGACCGGGTGATTGCGCCCGGGTTCAACTTCATGCTGATCGGCGCTGCTTTCTACCATGACCGGTACCGCCGAACACCGGATGGTTGGAAGATCTGCGAGACCGGCTATGACCGCACCTACGACGCGTCGATGTCGCTGGAAGCGTTGCACTTCAAAGCCAAGGCGGGCCGCGCCCTCAATATCTGATTACTCGGTGATCGCGATCATGGCGCCCGGCCGCAGCCACTGCATGATCTTGACCAGCGTGGCGTCGTCGATCGCCACACAGCCCGCCGTGGCTCCACCGTCGGTGCTGTGCACGAAGAATGCGCCGCCCTTACCTGGAATCCGCTCCTTGTTGACGCCCATCACTACTGCGTGAGCGTATTGCGGGATCTGTAAGTTCTCCGTCCCCGCACTAAGCGAGGTGTTGAACGGGCACTGGTCCTTCTTACACACCTGCATCGTGTTGTAGGTCGGGCTCTTCATGTCGCCATCCCACCAATGGTCAGGGCCCACCTGGACATACGACAAGCCACCGCCGGGGTTTGGTTGGGTGCCGAAGGCAAAATCGAGCGTGTAGACGCCCTTCGGAGTCATCATTGATCCGTCGAAGTGGTCTGGCGACATGCCTTTTGCACCGATCTTCGCTGGGATGCCCACACCCCCATCCACCGGTTGCCACCCCGCGGCGGTTCGCTCCCAAACGTCCATCTTGGCATCTGTGCCACCAACCCCAGTGACAGACAGAACCTGAGTGGCAGCCCCGACCGAGCGTGCGAACCACGGCATGAACTGCGCCATCGAGGGTGGTGCAACTAGCGAGCCCACGATCACAAAGACCGCAGCCGCGCACAACATTGTCAGCGTTCGGCGCACTGCTCCATCGTTGCCGATCAGGGCAGCACCCGCCATTAAGATTTGGCCACGATCGCGTCGCAACACCGCCAGCCACGAGACCGCGGTCGCAACGCGTTAGACCAGCCCAGGGTCTGAAGTGCCCAGACCAAGATCAAGCTTCAACGTGCACTACAAGGCGCTGCCGGTACTTCCGTGGCTCGCGTGCCTGGCTGCAGCGGCGGCACGATCAGCAGACAAGCCACGAAGTACGCGTATCCCAGCGCCCAACCCGCGATCACGTCGGACGGGTGGTGCACATTGAGTGCCACACGACCGACGCCTACCGCGAGGATGGTCATGATGCCAACCGCGAGCAGCCACCGGCGCCAGGAGGCGCCGACCACGGGAAGCGCGACGGTAAGTAATGCCAGTACCGCGACGGTCACGCCTAGCGCGTGCCCGGAGGGAAAGGACGCACCGTGGGCGGCCACCATCGCGGTGATGGGCCGCGGCCGGTCCGCCAATGTCTTGGCGATCTGGGTCACCAGAGCGCTGAATTCCACAGTGATCAGTAGAAATATCGCGATGCGGATGCGACGCCGAATTAATGCCACGACGATCACGACTAACGCCAACAGGCGGAAAGCGTTGTCCCCGAGCACTGTGCAAAAGATATTCCAGGCAGAGACCCAGCCGGTGTGCGCCACACCCAGTCGATGCATCGGCTGCAGCGCCCACGCGTCGCCGCGGGTCAGCCAGATCCAGTTCTGTGCGTATCCCAGCCACATCAGCGCGTAGATGACGACACCCGCAACTGCGGTACCAATCAACCAGCTTCTTCGTGTCTGCACCTGAACAGCTTTACCAGGTAGTTCACTGAGCGAGTGACACCCGGGTGCACGGGAGCCGTGCAGGGGAATCGCGGGAGTTCAGGCACTCATCATTCAGTTGACTTGCGCGACCGCGAAGACCCGCCGGAACGGGAAGAAGGTCGTGCCATCGGGGCGTGCTGGATAGGCCGCGTCGAGCATCGGGACAAGCTCGGCGCGGAACTGGTGCCACTGCGCATCATCCAGGATGGCCCGCACCGGCCGCAGTGCTGTCCCGGTGATCCACTCCAACACCGGGTTCCGACCGGTCAGAGCATGCACGTAGGTTGTCTCCCACGCATCGACAGAGCAGCCGGCATCCGTCAACAGCCCGGCATAGTATGCGACCGGCTTCACTACATCGGCCTCGCGGAAGGGGAAGTCCTGCAGCGTGTCTGACCACTTCGGTCGGAGCGCGAGCTCCCTGACCACTCGATGGGAGGGGGCGTCGAAATTACCAGGAACCTGGAACGCGATCCAAGATCCGGTGGCTAGCTGACGTGCCCATCGCTGCGCCAACTCCGGATGTTCAGGTACCCACTGCAGCGCCGCATTGCTCACCAACACATCGGTGTCTGGCGCAGGGGTCCACTCCCTCACATCTCCCACCTGTGCGTCGACTCCGCGCTCGCGGGCTGCAGCGACCATCTCCGCAGAGGAGTCCCATGCTTCGATCTCGGAGCCGGGCCAGCGGCTGCTCAGCGTCTCCGTGAGATTCCCAGGACCACAACCAAGGTCGACGACGCGACGCGGGCTGCGGGCGCCGACCCGCGACAGCAGATCAATGAATGGCCTGCCCCGATCGTCCGCGAAAGCCAGATAGGCCTCGGGATTCCACATGTCGGCATTCTGCCATCCACAGCGCCGGCCGCGTTAGCATGCCGGACATGGAGTCCGAAGGCGCGCACCAACTCGTTCCCGATGCAGCGGCGACACCCCTGCCGGTTCCCGATATCCCGGGTGCCGATGCCAGCGCGGGCGGCCTTCCCCGTCGCGTCGACCTCACGCTGCGGCAACGGTTGGTCGTGGACTCTTCGGCCGTCGCCGACCTGGCGTTACGCACGTCGATCGCGTCCCTGCTGAGCGCCACGATCGCGCCATCGCTCGTCTCTGCGCTGGGTAGGTCGCAGTCCCGCGCCGAAAGTGAACACCTGCAGTTCTACGCAGAACTTGCCGCGGGTAAGGACCCGCAACGGTCTTTCCCCCCTCCAACTTCGCTGCCACGGGTGTCATCGCGACCGGCCAACCCGGTCGCCGAATGGCTGGCGAAGGGCAGCGTCAGCAACATCCGCTTCGACAGCAGCTTCCGGGCGCTCAACCCGGCACTGCGTGATCGACACCACGGCTATACGCGCAACAACGTCGTCCATGCTCAACATTGGCGTCACAACGACGGGCCGCGTCCCACGCTCTGCGTGATCCACGGATTCATGGGTTCGGCCTACCTTTTCAACGGACTTTTCTTTTCGCTGCCCTGGTTCTACCGCTGCGGGTATGACGTAGTGCTGTACACGCTGCCATTCCATGGAAGTCGCGCGGAAAAGTACTCCCCTTTCAGTGGATACGGATATTTTGCCAACGGCTTTGCGGGATTCGCCGAGGCAATGGCTCAAGCGGTGCACGACTTCCGTTCTCTCATAGACTATCTGGAGTACACCGGCGTCGATCGAGTCGCGCTGACTGGAATGTCGTTGGGCGGGTACACCTCGGCGTTGATCGCCAGCGTCGACAACAGGATTCAGGCAGTGATCCCCAACGTACCGGTCGTCACCCCAGACAGAACGGTCGACGAATGGTTCCCGGCCAACAAGGTTGTTGCACTGCGGGACAAAATCCTCGGCACCGATACAGAGCTCTCCGAAGGGGCGGCGATGTACTCCTCACCGCTGAACTATCAGCCGCTGACCCCCAAGGACAGGCGGCTAATCATCGCCGGCCTCGGCGACCGGCTGGCACCACCGGAACAGGCCGAGATCTTGTGGAAGCACTGGGACCATTGCGCGTTCCACTGGTTTCCCGGAAACCATGTGCTGCACGTCAGTCAGCCGGACTACCTGCGCCGGATGACCCGTTTCATGGGCGGGTTCATGTTCGACTGAGCGCTGCTACGGTCCGTGATTGCCGCCATCACGTCCCATCCCTATGACGGCGGAGATTCCAGTTCGCCCGTCACACCAGAGGTCGGCCAGTACGGATGCGCAAGTCGACGTCCTTGAGCAGCACGTTGAACGGAAACTGGCGCACGAAACTGGGCGCCATATTGTTAGCGACGCGCAACACGCCCATCAATAGGTCGAATTGTCGCTGTCGGGCCGCGTCCCAGGGCAGCCGCATCTCGTCGCGAAACCGCTGTGGCAGAAAGCCCGTGGTGATCAACAACGCCAGACCTTCCGAAATTCCCCGCAACGGCCAGGGCAGCGACAGCCCGCCCAGCCGAGCTGCGGCGATCGGGTACAGATACTCGCGAACAGCGTCATCGATGTGGACCTCGTCCAGAGACTTTTGCCAGTATCGGTCGAACGCCTCCCGGTCAGCCGGCCACATACTCTCGGGTACCTGGAGCATCGTCGCCAATGACCGTCCCTGCAGGTACACCTGATCCGCGGTCTGATCGTCCATTTCCCCAACTAGCAGCCGGTGCACGTCCACTGTGCCCTTGTAGAGACATGCCCCAACCCACAGCTGCAGGTCTTTGTTGAACGCGTTGTACTCGACCGCGCTCGACTCGGTGGAGAACACCTGGGCGTGCGCGCTGTCGACAGCACGGCGGAACGCGGCTTTCTGCTCGTCGGTCCCGCTGGTGGCCACCGCGAGGTAGGTGAACGTGGTGCGTGCCCTTTTGATCGGGTGCCGGTCGATCCGCCCGCTCTCGACGCGGCTTTCCATCACGCCGTATCCGACACCGGGGCGCGCAAGCTGCATGATCACGTTGGCAGGACCGGCGAGGAGACCAAGGCCCAGCATCCCGGTGGGACCGGATTTCGGTGAGCGCGCCGGATGGGCTGCCTCGCTCACGGCGCGTTCGACGTCCGAGACGAGCACGCTCGCTCCGTTCACCGTCATCGATGACTCCTCTCCGCAACGGCACCAAAAGTGCGAACGTATGTTTCCTGATATTGCTCCCACGCCCGCCGAGTGTCAATATGAACGAATGGCCCAGGTGCGTCCGTACCGCGGCGTAGAGGCTGCGCAGCGGATCGCGAAACGCCGGCGCACACTACTGGAAGCCGGCCTGGACCTGCTGGGCGGGCAGGTCGCCCCCGCCGACCTGACAGTACGAGCGATTTGCTCGCAGTCCGGACTGGCAGCGCGTTATTTCTATGAGAGCTTCACCGACAAAGACGTGTTCGTCGGGGAGGTGTTCGATTGGGTGATCGCCGACATCGCCACCACCACCCAGGCGGCCGTCGCGACCGCAGCCGCCAGGGAGCAGAGCCGCGCGGGCATGGCCAACATTGTGCGTACCATTTCCAACGACGCCCGAGTCGGCCGACTGCTGTTCAGCGCCCACCTTGCCAATCCAATAGTTGTGCGCAAACGCGCAGAGTCCGGTGCCCTGTTCGCGCTGCTGTCGGGACAGCACGCCGGGCTCGCCCTGCACATCAAGCCCAACGACCGGATCAAGGCCGCCGGACACTTCGTG
>JBMYXJ010000084.1:0-8576 GCA_049608285.1 Mycobacterium sp.
ACCGACGAGCCTCTCCCCATGGCATCGACGACAAGGTCGGTGCGAATCGATTCCGGCGGGGCCTCGCCAGCCTGGAAGTGGACGCCGGTGACACCGCCTCCTGGCTTGCCCGCATTCTGGTAGTCGAGCCCCTGCACGGCTACGTCTTCGCGAATCGTGACGTTCGGCAGCGCCCGCACCTTGTCGCGCATGACTCGCTCGATCAGGATGCGCGAGCTGTAGATCGTGTCCATGGTGGACTTCTTGCGAGCAGACCACCCGGTTTGATCCAGATAGGCCGAGTCGAATGTCGGTGTGAGAAGCAGTCCGCCGGAGGCGAGGATGTCTTGTACGAAGCCAGGAAACAGCGAGTCAATCGCCCGGCGTCCGGAGTTCAGCAGCCAGTGCGGATGCTTGCTCTGCGGTACGCCGCGGCGATGCTCGGCATCGGAGGGCAGTACGTCGCGTTCAAGCACCACCACATGGTCGAAGTAGTCGGCCAAGGCGCCGGCAGCACAGAGGCCGGCAATACTTCCCCCTAGAACCACCGCAGACTTACCCAGTGTCATCTTCAGCCCTTTTCATACATTCACTCATATTTCGTATGAATGTATGAAGAGGGCGGGGGGATGTCAAGGGTGCGAGGAAGCAGGTCGTCGTAACCGCGGGACGCTTTGAGACCCTAAGAATATGACCGCCCGCCGTAGAGCCGATCCGGTGAAGACCCGTGCCGCGGTGGCGGCGGTAGCGGAGTGGCTGCACGACGACTCCCGGCCGCATCCCGGTCGCGTAGCGCTGGGTGATGCCGTGCGCGCCACCGCCAGAACCCTGGCGACTCTGGCACCAGGAGCGGCCGTCGAGGTGCGTATTGCGCCCTTCGTTGCCGTGCAATGCATCCCGGGTCCGAAGCACACGCGCGGTAACCCGCCCAACGTGGTCCAGACCGATCCGCGTACCTGGCTTCTTGTGGTGTCCGGCCTGCTTTCCTTCGCAGATGCCGTCGCCGACGGCTCGGTACAGGTGTCAGGTGCGCGGGCAGCCGAGATCGCCCGGACATTCCCGCTGGTCGCACTATCCGACCCAGCCTGATCCCTGGCCGACCTGGTGCGTTGAAAACGACATCCCATCAAGGGATTTGACCCGCAGCGACTGGCAAATCGCCCGGTAGCCTCGTTTTCGAGGAGACACCGACAGTTGATTCAGCGTTTCGCAGCCCTGGACCGTACACTGGGCCGCGTCAGCCACAGCCCCTAGGGAGCAGCCTGATCGTGACCGCCGAGCAGTCAGCACAGGACGAACACGAGCCGAAGGAAGAATGCGGCGTATTCGCGGTCTGGGCACCCGGGGAAGAAGTGGCGAAGCTCACTTATTACGGCCTGTATGCCCTGCAACACAGAGGGCAAGAAGCTGCGGGCATCGCCGTTGCCGACGGGTCGCAGGTTCTGGTGTTCAAGGATCTGGGACTGGTGAGCCAGGTCTTCGACGAGCAGACACTGGCTGCGATGCCGGGTCACGTCGCCGTCGGGCACTGCCGCTATTCCACGACCGGATCCACTACCTGGGAGAACACTCAGCCGGTGTTCCGCAACACCGCCGCGGGCACCGGGGTGGCACTGGGCCACAACGGAAATCTCGTCAACACCACCGAACTGACCGCGCATGCGCGCGAGGCGGGATTGATAGGCAATCGCGGTGCCGCCACCGCCACCACTGATTCCGACATTTTGGGTGCTCTGCTCGCGCACGGCGCGGCGGACTCCACCCTTGAGCAGGCCGCTCTCGAGCTGTTGCCGACCGTCCGCGGGGCCTTCTGCCTGACCTTCATGGACGAGAACACCCTCTACGCCGCGCGCGACCCCTACGGTGTGCGGCCGCTGTCGCTGGGCCGGCTTGACCGCGGCTGGGTCGTTGCATCCGAAACCGCGGCACTCGACATCGTCGGTGCGGCGTTCGTCCGCGACATCGAGCCGGGCGAACTGCTTGCCATCGATGCCGACGGTGTGCGCTCGACACGATTTGCCAACCCGACGCCCAAGGGTTGCGTCTTCGAGTACGTCTACCTTGCCCGGCCGGACAGCGTGCTGGCGGGCCGCTCGGTGCATGCCACCCGGGTAGAGATCGGTCGCCGACTGGCCACAGAGATGCCGATTGACGCTGACTTGGTGATCGGGGTCCCCGAGTCGGGCACTCCGGCCGCGGTCGGCTACGCGCAGGGTTCGGGAATCCCCTATGGGCAGGGCCTGATGAAGAATGCCTACGTCGGGCGCACCTTCATCCAGCCCTCCCAGACGATTCGGCAACTGGGTATTCGACTGAAGCTCAACCCGCTCAAGGAAGTGATCCGCGGCAAACGCTTGATCGTCGTCGACGATTCGATCGTCCGTGGCAACACCCAGCGGGCGTTGATCCGGATGTTGCGTGAGGCCGGTGCCGTGGAGGTGCATGTGCGGATCGCCTCGCCGCCGGTCAAGTGGCCCTGCTTCTACGGCATCGACTTCGCTACCCCCGCGGAGCTCATTGCCAACGCGGCCAGCAACTCGGCCGACGAGCACGAGATGCTCGACGGGGTTCGCCGCGCTATCGGCGCAGACTCACTGGGCTACATCAGCAGACAGGGCATGATCGCTGCCACCGAGCAACCCGCATCGCGCCTGTGCTCGGCCTGCTTCGATGGCAACTATCCAATCGAGCTGCCCGGGGAGACTGCGCTGGGCAAGAACGTCATCGAGCATATGCTGGAGACCGCCGCCCGAACGGGCATCCCGATTCAGGTCGACAACGACAACGCGTCGGCGATTCGTCGCCCCTGAACCTGAGCGCAGGGGCCTGCCCGGCTTCTTTGTCACAACAGCGTGCACCCTGCCAGACGGCCCGTGGGCTAATGACTTTGTGGCGGCCTGAGTTTCTCGCCTACTAGTCGTAGTAGATGAAGGTCGCCATACCGGAATCCAAGTGGTAAGTGTTGTGGCAGTGGGTGATCCACCGGCCGGGATTGTGCGTGTCGAAGTCGATGTCCACCGTTTCCAGCGGTGCGACAAGAACGGTGTCCTTTCGGGCTGCCGGGCTTAATCGGTCTGTGTTCCCCTGCCCGCCGCCGGAGCGCATCACCTGGAACGTCACTCCGTGCAGATGCATCGGGTGGAACATGTCCGTTTCATTGATATAGCGGATGCGTACTCGTTGATTTGGTTTCACGGAGTAGCCGTCGTTGGGCGGATCGTAGGACTTGCCGTTGATTGTCCAGAGGTAGTTTTTTCCAGGCCCGCCGAGTCGCATGTCAATGATCTGGTCTGGATCGGCTGGCGGCAGTTCGACTTCCGGCGCGGCCGCCAGGGTAGCCGTATCCAAGGGGGCCTGATTCCGCAACGCCGCGACGTATTCGTCGATCTTCACCGAGCTGGCAGCACCATTTACCCGCATGTTGATCTGCGCGTATCCGTCCTTGCGGTAAGCCGCGGCAACCAGCGGTACCGAGGAGGTCAGGGTGATCGTCGCATCCACCCGCTCGCCTTGGCCCAAGATCACAGACTCAGTCTGGCTGGGGACCACCGGGTATCCGTCGGTATGGGTAACCGTCATGGTGTGGTTGGGCACGCCGACCCGGAACGCTGAATCAGATCCGGCATTGATGATGCGCAGCCGGATGCGCTGTCCGGCGCGGTAATCCATCACTTGCGGGTCTGTTGTGACCCGGCCGTTGATCAGAAAGTAGGGGTCCTTCACGTCGCCGCC
The DNA here is from genome assembly GCA_049608285.1 of Mycobacterium sp. Lineage (GTDB taxonomy): Bacteria > Actinomycetota > Actinomycetes > Mycobacteriales > Mycobacteriaceae > Mycobacterium. Next base: position 3,712 of record JBMYXJ010000084.1, read on the forward strand.
GTCATCGCCTAGTGGCTGGGACGGGGTAACGCCCGCGTTGGGTCCCATATCACCCATAATGGGCATGCCGGTTTTCACCAGGTTGGCGAAGACCTCGTCGACATTGGTGCCGACGCCGTCGATCCAGTCGTCGAGCACCACAACGAGTTCCTCGTCGTAATCGGTTCCCTCCGTGGGATCTTCGATGATCAGCGGGCCGTAGAGGCCACGGTCCAATTGCAGGCCGACGTGCGAGTGATAATAATAAGTTCCCGCATCGGGCGGGACGAACTCATAGATGAAGCTCTGGCCCGGATCGATGGCAGGCTGGGTCAGCACGGGAACACCGTCCATCCCGTTGGGGATTGCCAGGCCGTGCCAGTGGATGGTGGTGCCGACGTCGGGAAGCCCATTCGTCACGTTCGCCCGTACAGTCTGACCCTTGCGGATGCGGATCTCCTGGCCAGGCAGCCGATCGCCATAAGCCCAGGTGTTAACCGTCACGCCGCCGAGGTCCAGTTCCGTTTCCACGGGCGTGAAATCGAAGTTGACAGAGTTGGCCGGTGCCCGGGTAGATACCGCCGGATCCGCCGGGCGGGACGAACACGCCGCCGCCACCCCAGCCGCCAGCACCAGGAAGCCTCGCCTGTCGATCACGCCGAACCTTCTCCTACCGTTGGCCCCCGGGTATCGAACGGAAAAACCGACGTCGTTGATCGTTGTTCAACCACAAGACGACAACCCCAGAACCAACCATACCGACCCACGTGACGGGCGTTCGGCGCTCACCAGGCAGACGAGCTGTGCAGCCGGAATCTGACGGTGGACGAAGACCCCTCGGCTCAGGCGAACCCGCAACCGGGATCGGGGACGCTCACCGCGGCCGGTGTCCCGGCCGGTGCGACGTAACTCACCCACAACACCAACGGTTCGTTGCCGAGGTTGCGGCCGAGGTGAACATGGTTGACCCCGCTGTGCTCGGCGATCGCAGAACCGGTTGGGTAGATGTCCTCGGCCAGGCAGCTCGCCGGTGTCCATGTCAGCGTGCCCGCCCGGATAACGCCGTATACGGTCGGATCGTGATAGTGCCACCCGGTACTGCCACCGGGGGCGATGGTGATCTCGCGGGTGATGTAATCGATACCGTCGACGGTGTTCTGCGACAGGACCTCGGCCTGCACGCCGGTCGACGGTGTGGCCGACGCGGTCGCTGTCCCGGTAAGCGAAGCAGCCGCGACGGCCAGCGACGCGACCAGCGCGCTCACCGTGGATCGGCGCAGAGAATTCATGCTGGGTACGTTGTCATAGGCCAACAGATAGTGGGCGCGGTTCGCCGGGAAACGGCGGAGTAGCCTTGCAGTCGATGACCGAGCGCGCCGAACAACACGGCATTTCCTACGCGTCGGCAGGTGTCGACATCCAGGCCGGTGACCGTGCCGTCGAACTCTTCAAACCGCTAGCTAAGAAGGCCACCAGGCCCGAGGTGCGCGGTGGCCTAGGCGGGTTCGCCGGGTTGTTCGAGCTTCGCGGGGGCTACCGCGAACCGCTGCTGGCCTCTTCGACTGACGGCGTGGGCACCAAGCTCGCGATCGCGCAGGCCCTGGAGAAGCACGACACCGTCGGCATCGACCTCGTCGCGATGGTGGTCGACGACCTCGTCGTGTGCGGCGCGGAGCCGTTGTTCCTGCAGGACTACATCGCGGTCGGGCGAACGGTCCCTGAACGGGTCGCCCAGATCGTGTCCGGCATCGCAGACGGCTGCGTTCTCGCCGGGTGTGCTCTGCTCGGTGGTGAGACGGCCGAGCATCCCGGGCTGATGGCTCCCGATCACTACGACATCTCCGCCACCGGCATCGGCGTCGTCGAGGCCGACGCCGTCCTGGGCCCCGACCGAGTAAGGCCCGGCGATGTCATCATCGCTATGTCTTCTACCGGGCTGCACTCCAACGGATACTCATTGGCGCGCCACGTGCTACTCGAGATCGATCACATGAACCTTGCCGGGCATGTCGAAGAGTTCGGGCGCACCCTGGGCGAGGAACTGCTGGAACCGACCCGCATCTACGCCAGGGACTGTCTGGCGTTGGCCGCCGAGACACAGGTGCGGACTTTCTGCCATATCACCGGTGGCGGGCTGGTCAGTAACCTTGAGCGGGTCATCCCCCACGGGCTGGTAGCCGAGCTGGACCGGGGCACGTGGACGCCGGCACCGGTGTTCGGCATGATCGCCCAGCGCGGCCGCATCGAGCGTGCCGAGATGGAGAAGACGTTCAATATGGGTGTTGGGATGGTCGCTGTCGTCGCCCGGGAGGACACCGATCGTGCGCTGGCAGTGCTTACCGCGCGCCACTTGAACTGCTGGACCCTGGGCACAATCAAGAAGGGCAGCAAGCGCACTGCACGGGCCGTGCTGGTCAGCCAGCACCCCAGGTTCTGAGCGCGGCGTCGAACCGGGCTACGGCCGCCACTCGTCCTCATCCGACCTGCCATCGTCGGATGGCACGTCGCCACCGTTGAGGCGGTCATCGTCGGGAGCGTTCGACAGCTCGCGCTGAAGCCGCTCGAAATCGGTCTGCGGTGAGCTGTACTTCAACTCACGAGCAACCTTGGTCTGCTTCGCCTTTGCCCGGCCGCGGCCCATGGGGGAACCCCCTCGCGCAATGACGGAGCGGCCCAACGAGCAGGCGGCTCCGATCTGAGTGTGTTTATTATCCTGTCAACACTTTACCGTGCCCGTCGCCGGGGCGCTGGCAGGCCCTGTTCGTCGGTCGTTTTCAACTGGTGCCGCCACGCAGTCGCTGCACAGCTAGGCGGCCCGCGCCGACCGCAGTATCCAGCGGCATCGAGTCCCCGTCGATGACCGCTGCCACCTTGACCTCGCCTCCGGAGGTCAACGCCGTGTCTGCTGGCACGCCGCGTTTGAGCAGGGCCAGGGCGATTACTCCTTCGTCGACGTGGTCCACGACGGTGCCCAGCCGGCCGACAGTACGTCCGCCGGATTGAAGCGGGTCCCCAGGCGCGGGACGGCCCCCATCGCCGTCCAGGTGTAGCAGGACAAGCATCCGCGGCGGTTTACCCAGGTTGTGGACTCGCGCCACCGTTTCCTGGCCGCGGTAGCACCCCTTGTCCAGATGCACCGCCGGCCCAATCCAGCCGACCTCGTGAGGAATCGTGCGCTCGTCGGTGTCGACGCCGAGACGGGGACGACGCTGCGCGACCCGGTGGGCTTCGTAGGCCCACACACCGGCAGGCCGAACTCCGGCTGCGGCCAGGCTGTCCTTCCAGGTGACGGCTCGGGTCCGTGGCACGACCAGGTCAACTTCAACGCCCCATCCCGGCAATCGCCGAACGAAACCGCCCTCTGCGAGGGTTTCGGCAGTTCCTTCGGCCGGTAGCGCAGACATACCGAGTACGTCGAGGACGGGCGGTTGGGCCAGTTGCGGCCCAAGCAGTGACAAGACCGCCAGATCGGCGGGTTCGACGGCGACATCGGCCCAGAACACCATTCGACGCAGGTACGCCAGCAGTGCCTGGCCACGCCACGGTTCGGTATCGAGAATTGTCAGACCGTCCAGCTGAGTCTGCAGCCAGTGATCTTCGACCCGCCCCTGACCATCGAGGCTCAAATTCTCGGTTACCGCGCCATCGGGGAGTTCGCTGACATGCTGGGTTGTGAGGCTATGCAGCCAGGACTTGCGCTCGGTGCCGGTGAGCGACAGCACGGCCCGATGCGAGCGGTCGATCACGACCGCGCCTTCGGCGGCAGCCCGTTGCTCGCCGAGCGGGTCGCCGAAATGCCAGATGGCGCCGGCGTCTGGTCCGGTGCTGGGAGCCGGTACCCCGGAAGCGGTCGAAGACATCGAAGACATTGCTCAACTCTACGGTCGTTGCGCCCGTAGCTCGGGCTACCCTTGCGGCCCATGGGGGTTGTGGTCACTCTCGACGGGCAGCAGCATGATCTGCGGGCACCGTTACTTCACGCTGACGATCTGGCGGCCGTGCGCGGTGACGGAATCTTCGAGACCCTGCTTGTCCGTGACGGCCGGCCGTGTCTACTCGAGGCGCACCTGGCGCGATTAACGCACTCTGCGCAGCTGCTCGACCTGCCCGCTCCAGACCTACCAAGGTGGCGTTCCTCGGTAGCGGCCGCAGTGGACCACTGGCTCGCCGATGGCGGTGACGAGGGCGTGCTCAGGTTGGTGTGCAGCCGCGGCCGGGAAGCTGGCGCGGCCGGGGACGGCACTGCCTATGTCACGATCGGCCCCGTGCCGCCCAGGGTGGCTGACGTCCGCCGCAGCGGGGTGGCAGCGCTGACCCTGGATCGCGGCCTTGCTGCTGACGGGATCGACAAGATGCCATGGCTCCTCGCGGGCGCCAAGACCCTGTCGTACGCGGTGAACATGGCGGCATTGCGGCACGCGGAGCGCCGGGGCGCCGGAGACGTGGTCTTCGTCAGCACCGACGGTTACATCCTGGAGGGGCCGCGGTCCACCGTCGTCATCGCAACAACGTCACCAGATGGCAGTCCCTGCCTGTTGACGCCGCCGCCCTGGTACCCGATCCTGCGCGGCACTACCCAGCAAGCCTTGTTCAAAGTAGCCCGAGACAAGTGCTATAGCTGCAATTATCGCGCTCTGCGGCTCGCGGATCTGGTTGCTGCCCAAGGCGTCTGGCTCGTGTCGAGCATCACGCTGGCGGCGCGGGTGCATACGCTCGACGGCGCTGCGCTCGCCCCGGCACCGATGGCGGCCGACATCGCCGGCCTGATCGACACCGCGATCTTGAGTGACCGCTGAGATGTTAAATCGTTTGTCGCGCTGACGAAGCGCGAGTAGGTTCGCGGATACACAGGGAAGGAGGTGGTCCGACAACTTGATTAGTTCATG
>JBMYXJ010000085.1:0-8567 GCA_049608285.1 Mycobacterium sp.
CCCACCATTACCGCCGTTACCGCCGCGGCCGAAGAACAGCCCGCCAACCCCACCGCTACCGCCGGCCTGACCTGCCGCACCAGCCGCACCGGACCCCCCGTTGCCGAACAGCCACCCACCGCCCTGGCCGTCCTCACCAGGAGCCACACCATCAGCTCCGTTGCAAATCAACCCACACCGATCAGCAACCAACAACCCGCCCGAATCGGACAACGCTTGGCCGAACAAGGAACTCGACGCCGCAGCCGGCGCGGTCGCCGCGGGCCCGGCCGCATCCCCGAAGCCCTGATCACCTTCCAGCCACCACCACGGATCCCCACCCACAGCCGGGCTCAGCGGTGCAGGTGCCGCCAACACCGACTCCACCGAGGTCAACTGCACCTCCACACCGACCGGCCCAGGCCCCGAGGTCCCCGACGGGGCGACCACCAGCGCACCCACCCCCAGCATCGCCGCCGCAGGGAGCCCAATTCGCACCCACCGCCGTACCGCGCCCGCCGCAGACGGGAACAAAGGCTTGCAGTGAAGAGTCCTTATAGCCACGATGCCCAAACCCGTTCTGTCGAGGACCCGCCCGCACCAGACGAACCCACCCGTCGCTGAGAAAAGCCTGAGGAAACGCTAACTGGCCGGCCCACCCGCTAAGGGCGGTTTCCGCCGATCGAGCGATATCCGGTCAGATCAGCGCAGGAGCGACCAGGGCACCACTACCGCATACACCACCGTTATGGCACACAAGTACCAGAAAAGATCTCACGCCACCGAGCGGGCCGCGACCACATGCAGAACACAACCACGCAGCACTCAAACCTGACGACGCCCACCTTGTTTGATGCACCGGTCACAACTCACGAAGAGCGCCTACACTCCGGTCCCCATCTAGCTAAACCCGACAACGCGACCTGACCACAAGTCCAGTCGATAACAACGATCAGGCCTTGGCGGCCTTCGCTGCGGCCTTGGCTTGCTTCTTGTACATGCGCACCTTCGCCAGAGATCCGGCGTCGCTCACGTCCGCCACCGACATATGCGTACCCGCCTTGCCGTAATCGCCTGCGGCCGCCCGCCATCCCTTCGGCGTCACGCCATACTGCTTTCCCAACAGCGCCAAGAAGATCCTTGCTTTCTGTTCACCGAACCCCGGCAGCGCCTTGAGTCGACGAAGCACGCCCGGGCCATCGGGCTCTCCTGCCCTCCACAGGGCCGAAGCATCCCCGCCGTACTCATCGACGATCACCTGGGCCAGCGCCTGCAACCGCTTGGCCATTGAACCCGGAAACCGATGAATCGCTGGGGTTTGCGCGCACAGTGCAGCGAAATCGAAGGGGTTGTAATCGGCGATCACCCGCACGTCGAATCCGGGGATCCGCTCGTGGATCTTCTTGGGGCCGGCGAATGCCACTTCCATCGGAATCTGCTGATCAAGACACATCCCGACCAACAGCGCGAACGGGCTCTCAGACAGCAGTTCATCGGCCTCAGGCTCCTGCGCCAGGCAAAGCTTCACAGTCATGCCGAAAGCCTATCCGGGGAGTCATTCCACACTCGCCAGCGCCGGCAATCTTCGGAACTCCACGAAAATTGCCGATCACAGTGATTGCCAGAACTGACTTAGACCGTTCGCGTATGAGTTCAAGACCACCAATTCCCCCGATCGTGAAGCGAGAGCCGCGGCAATGGCGTCGCCGACGGCGAACCGCAAAATCCACCTAAGCGCACTTCGAGTTTGGCGCTCGCGGTAAGATCCGCAGATGCCTACGGGGATCGCGGTGCTGGCGCACTCGCCGGACGTACCGGCGACGCGGAGCTGCTGACAGCGAGTGGGGATCGAAAGTTGCAGGTTCAGTTGAGGGATTCCTGAAGGGAAATTTCGGTTGTATTTGAAGCCGAAGACGTTCTTGCGAACGAATTCATTCTGGGTTTAAGAAAGGTTCTCGTGGTGACGAAAAGGCGGGCGGTATCGATTTGTCTGTTGTCGATGACGGCTGTTTTTCCGGCAATAACGCTTTCAGCACCAACGGCGAACGCCGATGAGTGCGAGTATCCCGCGGTCGGCATTTCCGCGAACACGATCGGCGGGAACGGCTCCTTTTGTAACTATCCCACCGAGATCAACGGGAGTCACTTGCACTGCGAGTCCGGCAGTTTCGGTTTCGGTGATGGAAGCTCGGGAGGCTTAAACATCAGCGGATCGAGTTGCACCTGGCGGTGCCCTGACATGACGTTGGCGCCGGCACCGAATCCTCCTGGCGCGTGGATGAACTATATCGAGCCTCAGCCGAATGCCTGTGCGGACCACATGGAACCGGCTGGGCCAATGTCTGAGCCGGTGCGCGCTGACGAGGGGATCGCCCCCGAAGGTTTGCCGGGAACACCTGGATCGCCGGACGTAGGACCCGGACTACCTGATGCATTGGATCCGTACGACCCTCGCCCATGAAGTTCCGGTGAGCACTAGGGCCAGCGCACATCCTTGGACTCGGCGAGTCCTAACCTGGCGTGGCCGCCGATGAGCAGCGTCGCCATCTATGCGGTCTACCTGCTCGCCGGCACTGCCGCCGGACTGGTTTCAGGGCTGTTCGGACTCGGAGGTGGCTTGACCATCGTGCCGGCACTCGCGGTGGCGTTGCCACTCCAAGGCGTTGCGCAGGTCCACGTGATGCACCTGGCAATCGGGACTTCCCTTTCGGTGATGTTCTTCACCGCGCTATATACAACCTTCTTGCGCAGTCGACGCGGAGATCTGAACTGGCCGCTGTTCTGGCATATGTTGCCGCCCGTAGTGCTTGGCACTGGGATCGGCGCTTTCGCTGGCGGTCTTCTGCCGGGCCCCGTTCTTCGGGCGCTTTTTATCGGCTTCGTCGCATACATGATCGCGCGTGCGCTGCACCGCCACTACCGACGGTCGAAGAAAGCAGAGGCGGGCAACGCGACCGCCGAAGCGCCCGTCATCCCTTCGCGCGCCAGTCGGCTGACTTCTGGGGTCACCACCGGCTTGACCGGCGCACTTCTCGGCTCCGGCGCAGCCATCATCACGGTGCCGTATCTGCAAGCAGCTGGGTACCGCATACAAGGCGCATCAGCCATTGCTGCCGGACTGTCAGCGGTGATCGGGATCGGCGCGGGTGCCGGCTACATGCTGGGCGGTCTCGGTGCCCCCGGACTCCCTGCCGCCGCAATCGGATATTTGTACTTGCCGGCGTTCGCAGGAATGACTGCAGGTGCCCTTCTCGGCTCGCCGCTTGGTATCCGAATCTCGCACCGCATGCCAGAAAACACCCAGTTCTGGCTTTTCCTCAGCTACCTCACTGTGGTCCTGGCCGTGATGGTGTTGCCCGGATAGATTCACGCCCCGACATCTCGTCCGGACCGTCACAGCCGGCCAGGCGAACTAACCGCTCCTGCGGCGGAATTCGCGACGGTTCTCGACGGGACCATGAGCACGGACCTGTTTGGTCACGCCATCGGCGTGTGCAGAACCACCGGCAGACTTGGCCTGCTTGCGCTCCAACGCCTCCCGAAACTTGCGCTTGGTGTCGTCCTCTGGAGTCTCGGTAGACTCCGCGGAGTCCTTGGCGGCCATGAACGAAGCGTAGCCCTTCACCGCCGTCCTGGCGGCATGCCATAGAGGTGGGTGATCGGAAAGGTCATCAAGACCCTGCGGTCGTCGACCATGGCCCTGCGGAATTCATCCCAGTCCGGGTGCTCGCCTGCCATGTTGCGATAGAGCGCGATCAGCCCCTCCACGGTGTCGTCGCCCGGGTCGGCGGCCGGTGGTGTGAGTACGGCGTCGCCTTCGGCGACCGCATAGGCCCACCCGTCATCGGAACTGACGTGCAGCGCGGCGCGAGGATCGCGGCGCAGATTGCGGGTCTTGGCTCTGGGCTCGGTAATCGACACCGAGATACTCAGCGACGGAGCGTCAAAATGGTACGAGACGTGGGACAACTGGGGCCGCCCGTCCCGTTTGATGGTGGCCAGCACCCCGAGCGAGTTTCCGGCGATCACCGCCAGCAGCTTGTCGTCGAAGACATCGCGAGTCATCACACGAGCCTACGACTCCCCCGGGGCGGTCTGGGATGATCGGGCAGATGGGCCGATTCTTCTCAATCCAAGGGGACACTCTGCACCGCGAGGCCGCAACCAGCCAGTGGACGCTGCACAAGATCCCGCCCAGCATCACACTTCTTGAGTTCAGCTGATGGCACGGTATGCCCTGTTTCTACGTGGAGTGAACGTCGGAGGCGTCAACCTCAGAATGGCCGCGGTCGCACGCACACTGGCAGACGCCGGGCTCGCGAACGTCAAAACGATCTTGGCCAGCGGCAACGTACTGCTCGAAAGCCGGTCAGGGATAGCCTCGGTCAAGCAGAAGGCTGAGCGGGCGTTGCGTGCCGAATTCGGTTACGACGCCTGGGTGCTCGCCTACGCCGTGGATGAGGTCGCAGAGATTTCGGCGGCGTACCCGTTCGACCGAGAAAGCGAAGGTCACCACTCTTACGTCACCTTCGTCAAAGACGCCGAAGTGCTGCATGAGCTGGCAGCAGTGGCCGAGCAGCCCGGCACCGGCGAGAGGGTCAAAGCCGGAAACGGAGTGATTTACTGGCAGGTACCGCGTGCGTCGACCCTCGACAGCACCATCGGTAAGACGATGGGTAAGAAGCGCTACAAGTCTGCGACCACCACGCGCAACCTGCGCACAATCGAGAAGGTCCTGCGCAGCTAGCGCAGGCGGGAGATGGATATCCGATGACCGGTAAGCACAACGCCGACTTGACCGGCGTGTCCGAAACCGCACTGCTGACGCTGATGGGCCGCGCGCAGGAGGCCAAGCGGTCCGACCGCATTCTCGAGGACCCGATGGCGATCCACCTAGTCGAATCCATCGACCACGACTTCGCCAAGTTCGGGTTCTCCCGGCACCAAGATATAGCGCTGCGCGCGTTGATCTTCGACAAGCAGACCCGCCGCTACCTAGTCGACCATCCGAAGGCCACCGTCGTGGCGCTCGCCGAGGGGTTGCAAACAAGTTTCTTCAGGCTTGACGCCTCCCGCGTCGATACCCCAATAGACGCCTCCGGCGTCGGCACCCCCCATCAGTTCCGTTGGCTGACCGTCGACTTGCCGCCGATGATCGAACTGCGCCGCAAGCTGCTGCCGACTTCCGACAGAGTGCAGATGTGTGCGCAATCGGCGCTGGATTTCTCTTGGATGGATCGGGTCGACCCGGGGCAGGGAGTGTTCATCACCGCAGAGGGGCTGCTGATGTATCTGCAGCCTGATGAAGCGCTGGCATTGATCACCGAGTGCGCAGCCCGGTTTCCCGGTGGCCGGATGATGTTCGATCTGCCTCCTTCGGGTGTCGCGGCCCTCATCCGACGCGGAATACCGACCTCCCTGCGTTACCGGGTGCCGCCGATGCCCTTCACACTGTCGGTTTCGGAGGCGGCGAACCTCGTCAACACCGTTCCGGGTGTGCGGGCGGTCCACGATGTGCCGATCGAACGCGCGCGAGGCGCAGTGCTCAATGCGCTGCTCTGGACGGTTCAGCGTATTCCCCTGCTGGACCCGGTGCGGCCCGTGATCACGCTGCTCGAGTTCGGCTGATCAGCCGAACGCCGACTCCGCATAGCGCAGCGCCTCACCTTTCTCCACGCCGAGTGCACGCGCCGCCGACGCGAAAGTGTGGGCCGCAGTCGCCATCGCGAGGTCAACGGGGTCGGAGCGGGCCACAAAAGTGCCGAACCGTCCCCGGGTTTCGACAACGCCCGCAGCCTCCATCTCCCGGTATGCGCGGGCCACGGTGTTGACTGCCAGGTTGAGCTCCCCCGCCAGCTCGCGAACTGTCGGCAGCCGGGCCCCCGGAGCTAGCCGCCCCTCCCGGATTAGATCGATGATCTGCACCCTGAGCTGGTCGAACAGTGGCCCGCCAGCGCGCGGGTCAACGCGTATCCAGTCCGCCAATCCAGCCACGTGCCCAGTATCACCCAACCCAGTAGTTTGGTGGGGTGCGGGTGACGGTATTCAGCGGTGCGGGAATCTCTGCCGAAAGCGGCGTCCCTACATTTCGCGATGTCGAGACCGGTCTGTGGGCCAATGTGGATCCCTACGAGATCTCCAGCGCGGAGGGGTGGCGCACCCACCCCGAGCGGGTGTGGGCCTGGTATCTGTGGCGCCATCACATGATGCGGGCAGTGGAGCCCAACAACGCCCATCGCGCTGTCGCCGCATGGGAAGACTGCGCTGAGGTTCACGTGGTGACCCAGAATGTGGACAACTTGCACGAGCGCGCCGGCAGCAACCAAGTCCATCATGTGCACGGCAGCCTGTTCGAATTCCGCTGCGACCATTGCCAATCCGTGTACCACGGGGCGGTGCCCGCAATGCCTGAGCCAGTAGAGCGAGTTGAACCACCCCGCTGCACGTGCGGAGGGTTGGTCCGGCCCAATGTCGTCTGGTTCGGCGAAGCCCTGCCCGATGATGCATGGCGGCGGTCGGTCGATGCCGTGATCAGTGCCGACTTGGTCGTAGCGGTCGGCACATCCTCAGTGGTCTATCCGGCAGCGGGTCTACCCGAGTTGGCGGTCGCCAACGGCACGCCGGTGGTCGAGGTGAACCCGGAGGCAACTCCGCTGTCGGACAGCGCGACGATGACGCTGCGCGAGTCAGCGGCAACCGCTCTGCCTGACCTCTTGCAACGGGTGTCAGTGCTGCTCAACTGAGGCCCGCCGCCGTCACGGGTCACGCTGGCTTGACGGCAACACCGATCGCGACCTCGTTGGTGGGAAGTGGAACCCAGGTGGGAAACGTCCACTCGCGGCGGGCACGATCCACACTGAACCCGGCATCGACAACGGTTTCTTCGGTGTGGCGGTGAGTGTGGCAGTTTCCCCCAACTCGCGGCCAGATTGTGGCGTCGGCGAACTTTTGCAGCCGGGCGTGCGCCCCGATGCCCGCGACATGTTCCAGGTAGCGCAGCTCGCCTCCGGGACGGAGCAATGAATACAGTTGATTGACAACTTTTTTCGGATCGCTGACCGAACACAGCACCAGCGAGCACACCACGGCGTCGAACTTATCTCCACCAGCGAACTGTTCGACGGTGCCGCCGTCGACCGTTACCGGGACGGGTGCATCGGAGGCAGCGCGACTGGCCAGTGCCGCCAGCCTGCGCTCGGGCTCCAGACCTACTACCTCGGTGACCGTATCGGGGTAGAACCCGAAGTTGGTGCCGGTGCCCGCGCCCACCTCCAGGACCCGACCCGAGAGCCCGGCCAGGTTCTCTCGTCGAAGGCGGCGCAGCGATTCGGGCTCTCGGGACGAGATCGCCACCCAAATTCGGGCGAACAACGGGTTGTCGATGATGTCGCTTATCGGCCACCTCCCTCAGTCAGACCGCGGCCTCCCGCGGCCGGGGTGACGGGCCGATCCTCACTCCCGCCTTCTTCACTGATGCCTATTCGCTCATGCAGCTTCACCAGCGGCTTTGGGGCCCACCAATTCCAGCGGCCCATCACATGCATGAAGGATGGCAGCAGCAGCATGCGGACCAGGGTGGCGTCGGCGATTATCGCAAGGGTGAGACCGACACCGAACATCCGCATGAACGCCACCTTTGCGGTGATCAACGCTGCGAACGAAATCGACATCAACAGTGCCGCAGCGGTCACCACACGACCGGTTCTGGCCAGACCAAGGGCGACGGCCTCGTCGTTGTCGGCGGAGGTCTGCCCGGACTTCAGCCAGTATTCGCGGATCCGCGAGACCAGGAAGACCTCGTAGTCCATCGACATTCCGAAGGCGACACAGAACAGCAGCACAGGGATGTTGGCCACCAGAGTTCCGGTCGGTGTGGTGCCCAGCGCACCGAAGTGACCTTCCTGGAAGATCCATACCAGTGCACCGAATGCCGCGGTGAGCGACAGGGCGTTGAGCACCAACGCTTTCAGCGGTAGGACCACGCTTCCGGTGAGCAGGAACAACAGTACGAAGGTGATGGCCGCGATGACAGTGAGAACCAGCGGGAGTCGGGAGGTGATCGCGTCGGCGCTGTCCCGGTTGACCTCAGCGACGCCGGTCAGCTGAACATGTTGACCCGCAGGTACCTCCACGCCGTGCAGTCGGTCGAGCTGGGCCTCGGAGGCGTCGGTGAACAACGGCGCCGAGCTGGCCACCGTGAGGAACGCGCTGCCGTCGGCGAAGCCCGCGGCCGCCGACGGCGGACCGGCTGCGGCCCCGCCGACGAACGTGCCGCCCGGTGCGGACACCGACAAGACGTCCTCGACGCGGGACAGCTCGGCGGCGTAGCCGTCTAGCGCGGCAGGGGTGATTCCGCTGGTGTCCGGCAGCACGACCGTGACGTTGTTCGCCGAATCGACCGCGAAGTCGTTTCGCAGTTCGTCGCCGACCTGACGCGCGGAGGCCGACGACGGCAGCACCCTGTCGTCCGGGAATCCCCATTTGGCGCTGAGGAACGGCGCGCCAAGCACCAGCAGAAAGGTCACGACCACCAGGCCGATGGGAATCGACCGACGCATCACAAACTTTGTGGATCGATACCAGAACAT